>NZ_CP107538.1 GCF_025813715.1 Methylobacterium sp. FF17 | reverse complement strand
CGACGGGCTTAGGCCCGCTTATGGGTCCTCGTAGGGGTCGGCGTGCCTCAATGGCTGCGGATAGTAGGGCTGCGCCCTCGTCGCTGACCTGCCCAATTGCAACGCTCGCCCACAGCGCACGCGACACTTCATCAAGCGCAGAACCATGCGCCCGGCCGATCGCCTCGGCCATCTCTTCGAAAAGCATGGGTATCCCTTCGGATCAGAGACCCGACGAGGGAGGGTGCGCTACCTACAGGCACGGCTTCCCGTTGCGAAAAGCATGGCTTTCCGCTTGCGAAGCACTGAGTTTTCGGGGAAGATCAATCCGCCAAGAATGAGTTCCCCGGCCTCGTGCCGGTCGTGCAGCCCGCCCTAACCCGGCGGGTTGTTTCGTTTCTGACCTCGACTCTCTCACCGTCGCGGTACCAGTGACGATGGACGGCGCGGCGAACTGCGTCAACGGCTACGCCGCGCCTGTTTCGAACCTGGTTCGATCCTAGTTCAAACCGTTTTTGGTCAACGGGTCGTTAAGCAGCACGAGCGCAGAGTGCTGGGCAGGCCGAACCCGGTTCGGTCCCGGTATGGACCCCCGGTCGCTTGAGGTTCGATCTAGGATCGGTCGTCTCGATGCCCCTGCACCTGACGTACGCAGAGCTAGCTGAGCGCATCGGCCGGTCCGAACCGGCTGCAAAGTCGCTGGCGAAGCGCAAGCGGTGGCGCCGGTCGATCGGCAACGATGGCCTCACCCGGATCACAATCGACGAACCTGAGCTTGACGAGCTTGCAGACCCTGAGCGGCGTGGCGTTGGCCGGCCTCCAGCAAATTCGAGCAGAGCGACCTTACCGTCCGAACCAAGTTCGATCCCAGTTCAGACCGCCATCGCAGACCTGCAAGCTAAGCTCGCCGTAGCTGAAGCGCTCGCTGACGAGCGGAAGAGTGGGCTCGATATGGAGCGCGCTAAGGCTGAGCACCTCGTTGGAGAAGTGGCGGGTCTCGCTAAGCAGCTTGCCAGGATCACAGAGGAAGCCGGCAAACGTGAACGCGATCTCCAATCCCGTGCCGCCTCTGCTGACGTAGCATTAGCCGTCGCCCGTACCGAATTAGCTGCCTGGAAAGCCCAACCCTGGTGGAAGCGGCTGGCCGGGTAGGATTGGATGCGCATCTTGCCTAAAGTGCCGACGCGCAAGGGGCCACTGCGTAAACTCACCCTGCGGAAGCATCCCCCACCCGATCCGCCGCCTCCAAGCTTAGCTCTTGCGCCTGAAACGATTGGCCAGAGGATCAAGGCGTTACGGGAAGCCCAAGGCATGACGCAGGGGGCCGTAGCCAAAGCAGCGGGGATGAAAAGACCAGACCTCAGCGATCTGGAGACAGGGAAGCACGATCCCACGTTCGGAAAGTTGCGGCGGATCGCACGAGGTCTAGGTGTCCCTCTCACCGAGGTGGTGAAGGACTTAGACCTCGAAGATAACTGATTGTAGGACCTTTCCTACTCTCCCTCGCGCGCGCGTACATTTATATGCGCGAAACCGATTTGAGGATGGAAGTAATATAATTGTAGCAAATTTCCTACATAGAGCTTGCAGACGTCAGCAAGATAAATGTAATACAATATGTAATATGCTCGTATTACATTACTAATGATATTACTCGCAATGTTTTCCTGCGTATGAGCCGTTAGGCGAAGAAGCAGGAAAAACGGCTTTTCAAAAATCCGTTGAAAATGTCTAGACAATTAGTTGGGTGATTTCAGTGATCCGGAAGCTAGCGGATATAGCGTATACTGGACCTATGTATTCACTGCTTACGGTAGTTTAAGTCTTGCCCCTCCGGGGCGCCCGGCCGTTTCAGTTTTCAGCGATACTTGCAGACGTCAGCAAGCCTATCCTATTGAATGTATTACAATTTCTCTGTGTGACAGCCGCAATGTATATTTATCGTAATACGTAGGCAAATTCCTACTACAAAGCTGATAAATATCGCTCGAAATTTTGACATCATCGGTGATACCGGAGGGGTCTGTGTACCTTCTCCGTTTTGTACTTGCCCTTAACTACAATGAGTTGTGCTCAATTAAATTTGCAAATCAGCTTTACGCCGAAGCTCATCAGCAAGTATATTCCGTGACCTAAGCACGTTCCCAAGGCGAAGCCAGTAGTTACGTAAGTCCCTTGGCGAATTCACTGATGAAATAGTTGAATTGAATTCCATTATAGCATTAGTATAGTTAGTAAGTTTTTCATCATTCTTACCGACGAGACCGGTAAGATCGCGCAGCTCTGAATATTGATTATTTAGATTTGTATATATTTTTGACTTTAACTCTGTATCAGGTTTCTCGCCGTCCATAACCGTGTTAGCAAGAGAGGCAACTAATGCATCAAATTCTTTTGTTGAATCAATGAATACTGATACACGGTCAGATACATACTTTTGATGCGATTGGTATTTGTCTTTTCCGAACTCAAATGCCTGGTTTAAACCGAAGCTCGATAGACTCAATACTAGAGCCACAGCGCCAACTGGTGAAAAAAGCGCAGTACGAAACTCAGTTATGTACTTCCCAAATCCCATTGACATATTCACTTCTTTGACTTGCTCTCTCCATTTAGTCCAGTTTTATCCCTAAACTCGTTAGTCCTTTCACACATTGCTTTCCATCTGGCAAATCCCATCATTTTTATCTGATCAACAACTTCTTGACCAATTGGAGGGCTACAAAAATCATCATCTGGCGCGTGTGAATTCTTGACGGTTATTGTACCAGCTTGCGCTGCATTCCATACTACATCAGCACCGAGCACCGTTAGCCCTATCAATGCAGCAGCGACCAAAGGAACTGCTCGTTGACAGTATGCCGTTAGAAACCCGGGCGAAGCAATATTTACAGTCAGGTCAGAGATATATGTAGTGTCAGTTAGGAAGTTTACAAGGCTATCAAGATTTGGCTCTAAATCGGCTAAAAACTCTACAACTATTTTTGATTCTCTGCCACTCTCTTCATAAAGTTTAGATAAAGCTCCAACAGAATTAATAACCTGCGTTAAGTAATAACTATCGATAGAACTAAAATCTGCCTCTGTCGTTTCAAATCTCGCAGTAAAACTGTCCTCAAGAACATATGATTTGAAAGCAGCTGAGTAGATTTCCTGATAAAATTCCCTTGGTACCGAAGTAAATGCATTTGGCTTAGGGAATTTTCTTATAAGCTCAGGGGAAAATTTGCTTTTTGTCTGAGACGCCAACCATCGAATATTCCTAATAGGAACCGGATGATCACCGTATATGTCTGGAAAAATTCGATGCTCGATCTTGTTATTGTCGTCTTGGATTTCGCCAATGGCTACGGGTCCGACATACTCTCCGGACGGGACGAGTATTAAATCGCCCTTCTTTGCACGATCAAAAAACCCGCGCACGACGCCTAGAGCCTGAGACGTCCGGCCTGGGGAACTATCATCATTATATTTATTAAGATCCATCGAGGGAAATTCGCCTTTTTCCCTTGAATTAAACCATTTACGCAAGGCGGAACCGCGCCTTATCATCTTTAATAGATCTCTTTGATTATCGAGCTTTATGTCTGGCTCCAGCTGGAATCCTGGAAGCTCAGGAAATATTACATTTTGAGCAATAAATGTTTGATATAACTTGTAGTTACGGCCGGGAAAAGCAATAAATACTCTGTGATCCCGATCTACGACACGGAAAGCAAGATCAAGCGTTATCTCCTCAGCCACTTTCTCATTAATCCCGATTTGCGCGGTTCAAAGTTTTACCAGATATATCGCCTTGAGAAAAAGTTCATAGTCCCTGAGATTCGGATTTCCCCTGACTTTCAGTCAAACCACTTATGCGGCACACTTTGACATGCCCGCTGAGCAGAAGTTTCGCTGTGCTGACAGCTTCGAGCCAGATCTACCTGTATGAGGTCTCCTGAATGGAATCAGACAGCAGGCAAATGTCTCATGCAGACACCTGCAAGGTCGATAACCGTTGTAGGACACGTCGTACCTGTACGGCGGACCACGAACCCCCACGCGAGGCCGTGATCCGACGCGCGTTGAGGGCGGTGGCAAGGGCGCCAAGGGATGTGACGCCGGATGCCTGTAGCGTAGCGATGGTGCCGGCGAGATCGGTAGCACGCTGATCGGCTTGGGCCGCGTACAGGGCTCTTGCACGGTTGAGGTCGTCCGCCGTGCCCACGTAGCCCCGAAAGCCACCTAGCTTTGTGCCCCGCTCCTTTGCCGCCTTGAGTGCTGCCTTGGTTCTCTGTGAGATCATCTCACGCTCGGCCTGGGCGACCACGGCCATGATGCCAACGACCATCTCGCTTGCGGAAGGCATATCGCAAGCGATGAAGCGGACACCCGCTTTCTGAAGGCCGATAAGGAAGCCCGCATCGCGGGACAATCTATCGAGTTTGGCGATCACTAAGACGGCGCGATGAAGCCGGGCAGCCGCGAAGGCGGCGGCAAGCTGGGGTCGATCGCGGCGGGTTCCACTCTCTACCTCAACGAACTCTGCGAGTTGCTCACATGCCGTGCCCGCTAGATAATCGCGTACTGAAGCCCGTTGAGCCTCAATCCCCAGTCCGGACCGCCCCTGCCGTTCGGTAGACACGCGAAGGTAGACGATTACGGATTGAGGACGCTGCATTGGAACCCCTGGGACGTTTAGAGCATCGGTCGTTGAGCCCGACGTCAGGGGTTTGTCAGAAGCATGCAGCTGTCTGCAAGCGATATATCTTTATACATCAGTAGTTTCGTAGCGTCTTACGAAAGATTATTACTTTAAAGGTTTCACCTGGGAGCAAGCCTACACTTTTCGCCAAGCGATTATCTTCTCTTAATCCATTTTTTTCTGCCCAAAAGCTTCCAATATCAAATAATCTTTCCGATGTTTTGGTATTTTCTAGAACCCATGCTTTTGAATATGTATAAACTTCTACAGAAGATACTTTATTTATTTCAAAATATAAGAAATCCAATACATCAGAAACTGGTATATTATCGTCTATAGGTATTGATATTGTTTTTCCGCCTACTTCGGATAGATCGAATTTGGTGACATCTGAAATTTTAATTCCGTCAGTGATTTCTCTGCTGATATTTGCAATACCTTCTTCTATTTGCTTTTTATTTAAACTACCTTGCTGAGAAATAAGATCTTTTAGCTGCTCTGTTTCAGATATAGTATTTGCGATCCTACCTTCTAAAGTTCCAATATAATCACTCATTAGATCAGCAACTCTAGCTGTGGCTTTTGGAGCAACAGCTGCAGCAAAGTCCGCTGGCTTTAACTCCTTATCAAAATCTCCTGGGGCGTAAAAAACTATCGGCCTGCTGTATAATATCGAAAAAAATGGAACTGCTATAAATGGAGGGAACAGAACGCAAAAAAGAGTTAGTATTAGTTGTGGTTCTCCTGAAGTTCCAAGAACTCCTCCCATAGCAACAACTTCTGTTAAAAGCACAAAAGATAAAATTATAGCAAGCGGAGTTATCCGTCCTGCTTTAGATAAACCTTCCGCAACTCCTGATATAGATTGAGAGTTGAAGTGTTGCGGTCTACTCTCGATTTGATTTGTATCCCGCATATTTCTCTTCTCTCTCTATTTTATTTGAGAACAAGTTATTGTTCGCCAAGCCAACGCGTCTACGCTATCATCCGTCCACAATGTTTTCTGTACAGATGGTCAAAATACACCTGCAGTATCAGTTTTAACCACTTATGGCGCCTGAAACAGGTTGTCCGGTGGTCCGCTTGTGTTTGCATCGAAGCGGCCGCTGGTGCCCTTTGTGAAGCCGCAGATGGCCTTGCGTTTTGATGGCCCTTTTGGAAATTCTCAAATCCGCTTTCGCTCCTGGTTTTAAATCACTGGTATTTGTGCCCGGTCGCGGCTGAACCCCACCCCTAGCGCCTCGCAGGTCGATCCAGGCCAGCCACGCCTTGCTGATGATCCGGACGATGTTAGTGTCGTTGCGGTAGCGAGATAGGCGGCGCTCCTGGACCGTTAGGAAGCCAAGCGCCTTTGCCTGGCGGACGGCGCGCTTCACTGTCGACTCGCTGACCCCAGCAACGCACCCGATGTCACCAATCGACTTGTCGCAGAACTGGCGCCTAGAAATCTCGAACGCGATCACTGCCAAGGCGGCTTGCTCGCCCAATGTGAACTTCATGGCGATGTTTGGCGGCATCCGGCCTGCAGCCGCCCAACGGCGGGTGCGCTCCAGCGCTTTGGCGCGGTCAGGACAGCGTTGAGGCTTGAGACGAAGCGTTATCGCTC
>NZ_CP107537.1:12500-14281 GCF_025813715.1 Methylobacterium sp. FF17 | reverse complement strand
GATTGACCACAGCCCGCCCTAGTGCAGGCAAGTCACACTATCCGATCCGTTCAGACCAAGTGAATTCTTCGGATAGGCGTAGACTTTCGAAGGTGCGGAAAGATTCTTTAACAGTCTGGTCACACATCGTAAAAACGCCCGCACACCATTCGGCTGCGGGCGTTGAAGGTGTATTGCCTACCACCCGAGGACCAGCACGGGCGACATCTTCAGGAAAGCGCTTTCGCTCTCCCTTGGCAAGTTGGAGCTCGGCAAGTCGGACTTCGGAAAGTCGAACCGTCACGAGGGGAATTTGGCGCGCTGAACCTGGCGGGGTTGAGCCGGTTCGAGCCTGCTTTCCCGGGAATGCCCCGCCTCGTACGAGGATCCTCCCGCGACGATCCCCTCGGCGGGCCCCGATGGATCCGTCCGACCCGGAACGGGGAAACGCGGTGCGGGCCGACCCCGCCGCCCGATCACTCACGGGTCGGCGGGGCTCGTCGTGCCGACACGACGCGGAGCCGATACGCATACAGGGCTCGCATCCAGGATGGGTGAGGCTGGTTAGCCGAGGCTCAAAGCCCCACCAGGCCCATAGGACCAGAATGGGAATCCGGCAGGCATGGGGGATCTGCGCCGCCCTGTTCGGGAAGCGCGGATCCTGTCCGATCGACTGAAATCCGGCCCTAGGCAGCGCTGATGGCGTCCGGATCCTCGCCTGGCCACCGTCCGGAGAGTCGCTCTTCTCCCCTTCGGCAGCTGTTTTGGGGTGTTGCGAGGTGTTTTTTATAAAGGGTATTTGAGCCGGTCGAAGATTTGCCCCCACCCCCGGCAGCGCGGGTCCCGGGCGGCTTGGCTTCGAGTACCCCGGCTTCGAGCGCCCCGGCCCCTGCAGCGCTGTCCTTGGGGGTCCTGGCTCTGGGGGCTAGGCGGTTCCAGGCCTGCCACTCGGGGGAGACGATCTCCACGATGTTGGTCAGGTTGCGCCAGTAGGTCAGGCGGCGTTCCTCGACGGTGATGAGCTTGAGGGCCTTGGCCTGCCGGAGGGCGTTCTTGACCGTGCTGCGGCTGACCCCGGCCCGGTCGCCGATGTCGGCGAGGCAGGCACGGCAGGCCCCGTCCTGCATCGCATCGCTGGCCACCACGCTGAGGACGGCGACCTCGCCCTGGGTGAAGTGGCAGGCCAGGGAGGGGGGGAGCCGGCCGCAGGCGGCCACGCGGCGCCGGCGCGTCAGGCTCTCGGGGGTCTTGGGCCGGGAGCCCGTCCCGGGGACCCGGGCGGGGATGGGCAGGGTCTGCGCCTCCGGGCTCCTGCGCCCCTCGGGGTTCCTGCGCACCTCGATGAGGGTGGCGAGTTCCTCGGTCTCGGCCTCGCTGATCCGCGCGTTGGCGCAGGCGTCCCACATCAGGGTGGCGAGCGCATCCAGGCTCAGGCGGGAGGCGGACGCGATCGCGCGTCGGAGTTCATCCGCAAACATGTTCACAGCCCTGTTCGGGCCGCTGCAAAGCGGGGACCACCCGGGGGCGGATCCGTCAAAAGGCAAAGCGCCGTCGCCTCGGGAACACGATCCCGATTGACACCTGCACGGTGTTGTGGTGTCTGAAAGGTGCTTTTTTCCCTTTTCAGACACTGGCGATTTTGACGGCCTCACCCTGCCAGGGGTGGGGCCGTTGGCGTTCTGGCTCAGGTCTTCGTCGCGGCGGTCATTCCTGAATGGTGATCGGTGCGCGACTCGGAAGGGCGCGCACGACCTGACACGCCATGTCGACCGGCAAAGACGAGCGAGTCAATCTTGTGCTGT
>NZ_CP107537.1:0-5000 GCF_025813715.1 Methylobacterium sp. FF17 | reverse complement strand
CCGGGCGATGCTCGCGGGCTGTGGAACGAATGGAAAACCTGCGCTGTCGCAGCCGCGTCACATCTCCCGCTCAGCGCAGGCGCCGCCCGTCCTCGGGGACCGCCGACAGGTCGACGGCGTAGCCCTTGGCCGCCAGGGCCTCCAGGACGAGGTAGCGCACCGTCACCCGGCGGTTCAGGGCCTCCTGGCGCAGGGCGAACCAGACCTGATCCGGCACCTCGAACTTCAGGCTCGACGCCCGGGGCGCGGGTCCCGCCTGCTTGACGGGGATTTCCTTGGCGGGGCTCTCCTTGGTGGAGATTTCCTCGGGAGAGGTGTCTTGGGCAGGGACGTCTTGGGCAAGGACGTCTTGGGCAGGAGCATCTTCGGCAACGGCACCGTCGAGCGGGGCAAGGGGGGTTTTGGGCTCTTGCACTTTCGAAGGCTTGGGCCTGGGCTTCCCGGCCGCCTCGGGGGCGTTGGAGGCCCGGGTGAAGCCGAGGTCGCCGGTCGCCGCGGCGAGGAGCTGTGCGTCCTCCGGGCTCGTGCGGGGGCGCGGACGGGGCGAGGGCATGAAGGCGGCGGTCGTTTTGGAGGCGGGCTTGCGCATCAGGCGGCTTCCTGCTGAGCGGCCAGGGTGGCCAGGATCTCGTCCAGGACCCCCTTCACCTCGCTCCGGGCCTTGGGGTCGCCGTCCGGACCGGCGGGGGTGGCGCCGGTGAAGTGGATGGCCTGGTAGGCGGCGCGCTGGATGATCTCGGTCCGCAGCACCGGGATGCTGGCGTCCTGGATCTCCTGGCGGGCGTGCTGGGCCACACGGCTCTGGAGCGGCGACATCTGGGTCAGGACCACCCGGGCCGGGATCGGCCGGCGGAGCATGCGCTCGGCCCGCTGCACGACCTCGTAGGTCCGGAAGACCTCCTGCAGGTCCATGCCCGAGACCTTGCTGGGGATCAGCACCAGGTCGGATTCCGCGATGGCATAGGTCACCGCCTGCGAGGCCGCGCCCTCGAGATCGACCAGCACCACCCCGTAGCGCGCGGCCGCATCCGCGATACGGTCGAGGATCGTCCGCTCGGTCACGTCCGAGACAACCGCGACGGTGCACGCCGGCCCGGCCCGCTCGCGCCAGGCGGCGACGTGACCGTTCGGATCCGCGTCGATGATCGCGACGGATCCGCCCTGCCGCGCGACCGCGTCGGCCAGGCAGATGACCAGGGTCGTCTTCCCGACGCCTCCCTTGGTCGAACAGACACTCACCACGGCCATGCCCCGGTCTCCCCTCTGCGCAAGCGCCCACCTGTGCGGACGAGACAATACCCCAAAGGTCAAGGAGGCCTTAACCCGCCTTCCTTCTTGCCGCCTTGGGCGCATGGGCCCTAACCCAAGATCACCTTTGGGTTCTTGGGGCCCGAAGAGACCCACCCGCGCGACCCTCACGAAGCACGAGCGGCCCGGGCAGGGTCAACGGCGCTGGTATACCTTGTTCAGGCGCAAGGCTTTGGGGGACTTGTTCGGAGCTCCTCACCCGAGTGTCTGACGAACCCGTTCCGGACACTTGTCTTTAATCCGGCTCCTCGCGTGTCCGGAGGCACGTCGTGAATGAGACCGGCACCCCATATTCAAATCACACCGACAGAAACGAGCCAGGAACCTGGCTTGTACGTTAGAGGAATGAGTTTCCAATCATGAAGACCCGTATCGCTGCTCTTGCCACCGCCCTTGTCCTTGGCGTTGCTCCGATCTCGTCCGCCATGGCCTATGACTATCCCTCCCGCTACACCGCGTTCTCGCCCTACGATGTCGAGACCACGGGCTCGATCGAGGTTCGCGGCCCCGGCGGCCTGCGCAATCCGGCCGCCTGCCCGATGAGCTCGGCCGCCGAGGGCAATGCCAACCAGCAGAACTTCCCCGTCCAGCAGTACGGGCAGACCTCGGGCGGGAACCGCTGCTGAACCGCGGCGAACGGGAGCGCGCGATGCTGCTGAGAGGGTTTTCCTACGCGATGATCGCCGCCTTCGCGGGCGGCCTGGCCTTCACCGTGATCGGCTCGGCCAACGCCTTCCTGAGCTTGTGATATCCAGCTCCGACCCACCCGCCCGGCTCCGGCCGCGGCGGGTTCTTCGTGTCCGGACCGGGTGGCGGCCATCCCATAAACCCTGAGCTCCATAAACCTTGAGCCCTATGAAGCCTCGAGCCCATGGCTTCGCCCACCCCTGTCCCGGAGGTGCCTTGCCGAATGTCGATTCGAGGGTTTCCGGCCGGGGATCGAGCCCGTCTATCCGCCTGTACCGGTCGGTTTCGGGCTGATGAGGCGTGTGCAGGGGGTGAACGTCTCGAAAGGACCGCCCTGTTCGGGCCATCCGCTCCCCTTCCGGCAGCTGTTTTGGGGTGTTGCGAGGTGTTTTTTATAAAGGGTATTTGAGCCGGTCGAAAACTTGCCCCCACCCCCGGCAGCGCGGGTCCCGGGCGGCTTGGCTTCGAGTACCCCACCCCCGGCAGCGCTGTCCTCGGGGCTTCTGTCTTTGGGGGTCCTGGCTCTGGGGGCGAGGCGGTTCCAGGCCTGCCATTCGGGGGAGACGATCTCCACGATGTTGGTCAGGTTGCGCCAGTAGGTCAGGCGGCGTTCCTCGACGGTGATGAGCTTGAGGGCCTTGGCCTGCCGGAGGGCGTTCTTGACCGTGCTGCGGCTGACCCCGGCCCGGTCGCCGATGTCGGCGAGGCAGGCACGGCAGGCCCCGTCCTGCATCGCATCGCTGGCCACCACGCTGAGGACGGCGACCTCGCCCTGGGTGAAGTGGCAGGCCAGGGAGGGGGGGAGCCGGCCGCAGGCGGCCACGCGGCGCCGGCGCGTCAGGCTCTCGGGGGTCTTGGGCCGGGAGCCCGTCCCGGGGACCCGGGCGGGGATGGGCAGGGTCTGCGCCTCCGGGCTCCTGCGCCCCTCGGGGTTCCTGCGCACCTCGATGAGGGTGGCGAGTTCCTCGGTCTCGGCCTCGCTGATCCGCGCGTTGGCGCAGGCGTCCCACATCAGGGTGGCGAGCGCATCCAGGCTCAGGCGGGAGGCGGACGCGATCGCGCGTCGGAGTTCATCCGCAAACATGTTCACAGCCCTGTTCGGGCCGCTGCAAAGCGGGGACCACCCGGGGGCGGATCCGTCAAAAGGCAAAGCGCCGTCGCCTCGGGAACACGATCCCGATTGACACCTGCACGGTGTTGTGGTGTCTGAAAGGTGCTTTTTTCCCTTTTCAGACACTGGCGATTTTGACGGCCCCGCCCCTGCAAGGGTGGGGCCGTTGGCGTTCTGGCTCAGGTCTTCGTCGCGGCGGTCATTCCTGAATGGTGGCTGGCGCGCGACTCGCCTTGACGGCAAGCAGGGCCAGATCCGGCATCTCGGCTGACAAGCATGGTTAAGTCAACGTTAGGGGCCGACGGCGGGCCGGATGCGCCGGCCTCGCCCCTGGAGATCGCCCTGCTCGCGCTGACCGCGGAGAATGCCGACCTGCGCCTCCGGCTCGCCGAGGCCCAGGAGCACTGCATCGAGATGGCGGTCGACGCCGGGGCGCTTCAGACCGAGATCGACGCGCTCCGGGCCGAACTCGCGGCCCGGGCCAGCGGCGTCCGCTAAGCGAACCGGATCTGTTAAGGATGTGGGCCAACCCTCCGGCGGGATTTTCCGGCCGGGATCGCCTCGGCGTCCGTGGACCGTCGCCGTTTCAGAGATGGAGCCTTGATGCAGTTGATCGTGACCGCCCGCCAGGATGAGAGCGCCGTCTCGTACCAGCGCTCGTCCCCCGACGAGGCGCTTCGGACGGCACGCGACCTGGAGGCCCAGGGCCTGGCCGAGGTCATCATCAGCGACATCACCGGACGGACCTACGAGCCCGATGCGTTCGATGCCTGCTTCGTCAGGTCCGGGGACGCGTAGGGGCCGCGCGGCACGCCGAACGAACGACGCCCCGAGGATCTCTCCTCGGGGCGCTCGGTGACGAAAACGGCCAGATGATCGGGCTGGGAACGCTTAGGTCGGACCCGAAGGGTTCCGGCTTAGTACGAGCCGAACTTGTAGTTCAGGCCGGCGCGGACGACGGCGAACTCGGTGTCGTTGCGACGGAGGGTGCCGCCGACGGTGGAGGCGTAGGCGGTGTTGGTGGAGAACTGGGTGCCGGTGCTGTTCGACACGGCGAACACGTTGCTGGCGTTGTTCCGGTCGAGGTTCACGTACAGGCCTTCGACCTTGAGCGTGACGGCCGAGGAGCGGAAGAAGTTCAGGAACGAGTCGGTGGGGAGCGCGTACTCGATGCCGCCGCCAGCCGCGTAGCCGGTGCGGAAGTCGTCGTTGCCACGGAAGCCGCCGAAGGAGCGCTCGTTGCTGCCGGCGCCGTAGGCGAAGCCGCCGGTGCCGTACACGAGGGTGCGGTCGAAGGCGTAACCGATGCGGCCGCGCACGGTGCCGAAGAAGTCGAGGCTCGAGAGGCCGTTCGGGTTGATGTAGGTCAGGTCGGGATTGGCGAAGCCGACGCCGTTCGCGACGTTGCTGAAGCCGAAGCTGGGCTGGCGACCACGGTTACGGCCGAAGTCGACGTACTGCGCGTCGGCTTCGATACCGATCACGACGCCCGAGCCCGGGGTGAACTGGTAGTTGTAGCCGATCTGGCCACCGCCGGTGAAACCTTCCTGCGAGCTACGGTCGCCGAAGGAGACGAGGCCGTTGCCCGCGCCCTGAGCGACGCCGGCCGGGGCCAGCACGATGCCCGAGGCGCCCGTGGTCACGATCTGCGTGACGCTGTTGCGGCTACCGGCATCGAAGCCATAACCGGCGTTGAAACCGGCGTAGAAGCCGGTCCAGGTGAAGACCGGCACCGGCACGAAGACCGGCGGCGCGGCGCGGCGCGGCAGGTCGGCGGCCGAAGCAGCGGCGGTGAGGCCGGCGAGCATGGTGGAGGCGAAGAAGAGCTTCTTGAACATCGGATCGGTAGCCCAAAACAGGTGCGCATTTGCGGCGCGGATGAGCTGGGTTTAGC
>NZ_CP107536.1 GCF_025813715.1 Methylobacterium sp. FF17 | reverse complement strand
GGCGTCGGTCGTCGCCCCCTTGAGGGTCTTCGACATGGCCGAGATAGCTTCCATCGACATCAGTTGGTTGAATTCGCGGGTTTTGCCGGCCTTCGTCGTATCCGTAACTAAGCCAGCGCCCGGCACCCCCGACGTACCGATAGCGGCATAGTAGGAGGCGGTTTTCCCGGTGTACGTCTGAGGGTTCAACTCTTTGGCGCGGGTCAGCGAAGCAATCGTGCCATCGATGTTGGGTAGCTCGTCCTCGGCGGTCTGGATCGTCTTCTTATCGCCCGCAGAGGGGCCGGGCTTGTCCTCGTTCGGCATCTTCCCCGTGAGAACGTAGGACTGATACCCAGGCGAGCCCGGAGAGAGCCCGAGGCTTGCCGCTGCCTCGCGTCGCTGCGCCACCTGCGCGCTGATCTGCGGCTCGCCCTTCCCGCCCCGACGATCCTGATATGCTTCGTATCCAGGGTCGCGCTGTCCGTACTCGTATTCCTGGACACCGCCCGGTCGGGCATCCGAGATCGAGTTGCGGATGATGGACTGGCGCTCGGGTCCGCTGATCCCGGCCGCATCCAACTTTATCTCGATGTCGGTAGGCTTCAGGAAGGGCTGGGACAGTTCCATCTGCGCCTTGGCCTGAGCCGCCAAGCCTGCGTTCCCCCGGGTCGTCGCGAGCGCCAGCACCTTCGAATAATAATCGTAGTGGCTAAGAGCCGTTGCCCGCTGCGTGGTTGGCCCTCGCACTTCCGTAGGCGGCTTCGGCCCCTGAGGCAGGGCACCGCCCTGGCCAGAAGCCCCCGGAATGACGAACCCAGCCGGGACCGCACCCGAGGCGGGCATGTCGGCTGGCGAACTGCCTGCCTGCGCGGTCTGCGTGGCCCTATAGATGTCCGAGGGGTACTGGCTCAACCGCCCCTCAAGTTCCTGCACTTGCCGCTCGTTCTCGGCGACCCGAACGCCGCCCGACGCGTTGCGCGTGCCCGACAGCGGTTCAGGGGCAGGAGGCGGGGGCGGGGTGCGCCCAGAACCCACCGGAGGCACGGGGCGGGATGCAGCAGGAGCCGGCGCAGACGAGTACGGCCCGGCAGAGGGATTGAAGCCCGCAAGAGGATCGGCGCCAGTCGGACTGAACCCAGCCTGGTCGCTGTCCACGACAGGCAGTCCACCGGAGCCCGAGGCGTCCGCGACCTGAACGTTGGGAGCGCCCTGACGCGCGAGAATGGCCGGGTCCTTTCCGGCGTAGGGCCTCCGAAAGAACCGATGCCCCCCGAGATCCGTCCCGGAGCCGTCATCCCAATCCGGCACGTTCCGGCCAAGCGCAGCCTGCGCCTTCGGGGCGTAGAAGTGCGTTGCCCCGCCGGTCGGGTCGGCAACCTCGCCCCGCAAAACCGGGATCACGAGCTTTGCCGCCGCCTGATACTCTGGGCTATCGACCTTGAACCGGCGCGGGTCGTTGCCGCTGTCAGGGTTCCAAGGCTCAAATTGGTTCGGCTTCCGAGCCTCGGCACCTACCCCCGTGCCAGCCAGCAGAGCGCGGTTACGCAACACCCCGGCAACCGCCTTCATGCCCTCAGGGCCTTGGTTGCCGGCCTCTGCCATGACGGTGCGGATTGCCGTATCAGCATCGCTTTCGTTCAGGGACAGCGTGCCAGGGATTTGCCCGCCGCCGTTCAGAGAGGCCCCAGCGGCAGGACCGCCCGGCGCGGCCGGCGACATCGAGGCAGATCCGCCACCGCCCCCTAGAAAGCCCGCAGACGAGGGCGCGGCCGACAAAAGCCGCTGTTGCTCGGCAAGGCCCTCCTGCTGCTGCTTCTGCGCGATGGCGAATTTTGCAGCCTCGGGGTCTTTCGCGAGCGTGGCAGCCGTAACCTCGTCAAACCCATAGTTCCGCAGCGCCAAGGCAATAGCCTCGCGGTTGCCGGTGGGCTGTCGCCCCTTGTTCATCGCCGCGAGGGTCTGGGGCAGCGTCGCCAAGGGGGCGTTGTGCGGGCTCGATGCGAGCGCGGCGAAGAGGGCGGGTAGCCCGTTCGCACCCGCCCCGTCCTCGTTGTTCGCCATGAAGCTGTCGAGCAGGCCCATCGTATTCGCCCTTACTTGAGGAGGCCGCCAAGGATCGAGCTACCCGGGATCGCTGACGTGAGCGCAGTCCCGACACCGCCGATGATCGTCTGGAGCGGAGACGGCGCGTTGTTCGGCGCCGTTGTTGTGTTCGTCTGGCCGTAGTTCGACGGGGTAAGCTGCCCCATGAGACTGAGATACTGAAGCGGCAGGCTGATGTTGGACTGAACCATCTGCTGCTGTGCGTTGCCCTGGCCCAGAAGCGCCTGGATCGCCTGCATCTGACGGGTCTGGTCGCCTGACTTGATTGCTTCAAGCAACTGAGCCTGAGACGTGATCGTGCTGTTTTGCGCCGTGTAGTTGTTCAGGTCCGCGCCATAGCGGGAGAGTGCGTTGCTGTTGTAATTCTGAAGGAGGCCCGCACCCGTAGCCGAATTGTATTGATCGCGAGCATTCTGAGCGCTGGCATTGAACTGCGAGGTATTGTTCAGGGCCGCAGAATTCGCTGCATAGGCATTGTTGAACGCGGAGGCATCGAATTGCCCCTCCGCGTTCTGCGCAGAGGCATTGAACTGACCGGCCGCGTTGTTCGCATTCGCTCCGAACTGAGCCGCCGCGTTCTGTGCCGCTGCGTTGTTCAAGCTAGCCGTATTCTGCGCGCTCGCCCCAAACTGCGACGCCGCATTTGCTGCCGACTGGTTGGCCTGGCTGGTCTGCTGGCGCATCCCGGCATTGGCGAGGGCTGTCGCGGTCGCTTTGTCGAAGCCTGCAGACATCAAAGTCGCGGTCGTCTGCGCAGACTGTTCGCCGAACGAACGATCAAGCTGAGCAGACTGGAGCGCCTGCCTAGAGCCGCCGAATGATCCTGCCGCAGCCGCCCGCGCGTTGTTCTTCGCCGCCGCCTCATCGCGCGTGCGGCCCATCTGCTGAAGGGTCGTGTCAACAACGCTCTGCGTGTACGGGTTCAGCAGCTTTTGGATCTCTCCCCCCGTGACCTGCTCAGCAGTCGATTTGGTCGGGTCATAGCCCTGCGCGGCGGCGTCCTTGGCAGCGTAGCCCTGCGCGCCGTACGTTGCCGGGTCGTAGCCGACAGAGCCGACCTGATGAAAAGCGGCCTGCGCAACGTTTGACGGCGCCTTCCATGTGCCTTCTTCGTTGCGAAAGTCGATCAGCGCCGCAGTGGGTGGAGGCGCCGGCCTACTGGCGGTGCTCATCGCCGCACCGCTGCCCGAGAAGGCGCTTTGCGCGACATTCCGGGTCAGATCATAAGCGGCACTCTGATCGGGGTTGATCCCAGCCTGAGTGTACTGCTGCTGCTGGAGCTGCGGGCCGAGGATGTTGCTCGCTTGGTTGAGCAGGCTCTGCTGCGCCGCCTGAGCGTAGGCGGGCACCGCCTGTTGCGTCGTGCTGGTCGTCGTCGCGCCACCCTTCGGCGTGGTCAATCCGGGCATCGCAGCACCTTTACGATCGTCGTTCCAGCGTCCTCAAACCCTTCGAGCGCGCGGACCCACCCGCGCCGCCCCTGGACCGCGAAGACATCGCAGCCACACTCTCGGGCGTGTTTCTCTAGGGCGAGGCAAGTAACCTTGAGTTCGTCCAAATCGCCGCCCGCCAGCCACCCAAACATCGCCTTAAGGCCGGACGGGTAGGTGTTGATTTCCACGAGGCAGCAACTGTTGGGCGTCGGCCAAATCTGCGAACGGCCTGACGCGATTTCTTCCCAGACGTGTTCGCGTGCGTGGGTCTGCACTGGCTGGATGGCTAAGGACGCTTCAAGCCAAGGCCAGCACCGATTGAAATGGAAGGCCGCCCACTCGGGGGCATCCTCGCTCGGCCAATCTCTGACGTTGGCGATGGGCGCCGACACGGGGGCGCTGGACGTGTCCGCCGCCATCACGCGCGTCCCTCGGGCTGGCCCTCAGCACTCAGCCGAGCCTGGATGCGCCCAAACTCACCGGACGCGATAGCTTCGTGCACCCGGAGAGCCTTCACACGATAAGCGGCCCGCAGAAGGTGATCGGATGCCTGTTGAAGGTAGCCGCTCGCGCGCTCTAGGCGCTGGTGCGCCACATCGGCGTGGATGACATCAAGCGTTTGGAAGCCGGCATCAAGAACGTCTACGACCTCATCGCCGATCGCGTTGATGAGATCCTGAATTGCTTCGGCATTCCCAAGAGCGCCGATCGCTTCGTGAAGCTGCGCCTGAACCTCATCGTCCGGCAAGCTTGTGTAAGGGTCGAGCCGATGCGTCTCGACGCCATCAAGCTCGGCGCGGAGTGCGCGGCGAATGATGTGCCCGCAGGACACGCCCTCGCGCTCCGACACGGCCGACAGCTCAGCGTGCAGTGACGGCGGAAACTTTACAGTCAGACCGTGGGTAAGATGTTCCTGAGACACGGCGCAGCCCTATTTGACTGAGCCAGTGTAACATCTAGCCGCGTAGGTAGTAACAACTATCTAGTCCGTAGTATCCGCCCTGTACGCATCACGCAATTATTTGTCGGCCTCTTCCGGCTCGTGAAGGGCTTTCGCCATTTCGTGCATCTTCAAAACTCCTGGATCCTGAGAGACGAGGCCAAAGCACATCTTTGCCATGTAGCCGATCAGGTCAGGATCGATCGCTTCCCCGTTTCCTCCCCCCGTAGGAGCCGGAAGGTCGCGTCGCGAGAGTGCGCAGGCAACGAGCTCACTGATGAGGCTCACGCTAGCCGCTCGGGCAGCAGGGTCCGATTGCCAGTTCCGACCCGTGTATTTGTTCAACATCCCGAGAGCCAGCTTAAGGCTGTCGCCAAGTTGCTTGGTTGGCTCATCCCCATCCGATAGCTCCCGGTATTCGTCAATCTTGTCTTGGAAAAACGACCGTTCGATACGGTGTTCAACTTCGTGAGTAAGGGACCGCCCAGATTGAGCAGCGGCCTTCTCAAGCCGTTCCCGCAAATCCGTGGTCGTCTTCATGTTCAACGCCGAACGGCGGGGTTCGCTGCCGGGAAACCTCTTAGGCACAGGTCGCACTCCAAGGACAAAACGCTCTACCCGTACGTTTGCACGGGAAGCACTTGCGCGCAAGCCGTCCGCGAGGTACGTCTAGTGCACTGCTTACGTTTGCACGGGGTTTGATATGACCGTCCGAGAGAAGGTTGCCCGAGGAGAAGACGCCCGCCCACGACCCATCGCCGACGTGCTTGGGGTCTCCTACAGCGGGTTCTACGGGATGGTTTCGCGCGGAGACATCAAGGCGCGGCGGATCGGCCCGCGTGCCATCGTCATCCCAAATGCGGAAGCGCGCCGGCTCCTCGGAATGGAGGGGGCGAACGCTTAATGGCCCAAAACAGCAGAACCCCCGCCGGGGCTAACGGCGAGGGCTCTGGAAATGGTGTCGCTTCGCAGGCTGACACCTTCCAGATAGCACCTCACCCCCGCGAAATCCAGACTAACCGCGTGCTCGGCCGCATCCGAGTAAGCCGAGAGTTGGCCACCCAAATTGCGGCCTTGGCCTACGCGGTGCCCGAAAACCTGCGGGGTGCGCGATGAGTGCCGAGAACATCCAGCGCATCGCCACCGAATTCGCTGAGAAGGAAGCGCGGGCATGAGCAACCCCATTGCACTCCGTGGTTCTAATTGGCGCTGGCGGCCGACATGGCGGTGGGAGTTCCCGGAAGGGGGCGAGCCCACGAAGGTCTGGAGCGGCAACGAGATCTTGGTCGATGCGGAGGGGGAGATCCTTCGCCGCTCCGACCATGGGGAGATTGGCCGAGGTGTTGGCTTTCATGCCCTCATCCAACGACAGGCCGAGCCGCCAGAGGGGCCGGTCCCCGAGGAGGGCTTGAGTCCTAAGGCTCCGGTCATGGGAGGCGCTGCATGAACCAGCGCATCGCCATCCCCCCGAAGGTCATCAAGATCCTGCCGCTGATGGACTCGCCCGTTGACGGCGAGGCCCTTGGCGCCTGTCGGGCCGCTGGCCGCGTCCTTCGGCATTCCGGCTTGACGTACCGAGATCTCGCCGCTGCGATCCCGACCACGGTGCCCCCTGAAACTTTGCACAATGTGCAAGGTTTCGAGCCCTCGCCGGCCTACCGCCCGAGCCGTCGCAAGGTATCGGTCTTCACGCCGGCCCAGACCACGCATCACCGCCAAATGGCGCTGTGGGTCCGCAACCACGAGCGCGGGCGCCTCACCCCGCGCGAGCGCGAATTCATCGTCAACGTCTCATCCTGGCGCCGCGAACTCAGCATCCCTCAAGCCGACTGGCTGGTCACGATCTGCGACCGCCTTGAACAGGAGGACCGCCAAGCATGGGCGTAAGCCTGACCCTTCCTGAAATAGCCCGTGCTGTGAACGGCAAGGTCGTTGGCAACCGAGTGATCGCGCGCGGGCCAGGGCACTCACGCCTCGACGGCAGCCTGTCGATCACACTTGCCCCCGGCACACCGGACGGCTTCCTCGTCCACTCCTTCGCGGGCGACGACTTCAGGACGTGCAAAGACTACGTCGCCGGCTTGCTCGGTATGTCGGCGGATCGGTGGCGTCATGATCGCCCCGTTGATCCGGCCGAGGAAGCCCGCCGCGCCAAGGCCCGCCAGCAGGCCGAAGCGAAGGAGCGCGCCGACATTGCCCGTCGTCAGCGGTGCGCCGTCGCGATCTGGCAGGAGGCCCGCAACCCGCTCGGGACGATCGTGGAAACCTATCTGCGATCCCGCGCCCTGGACCTCCCCGGGGAGATCGCGGGCGACGTGCTGCGCTTCCATGCCCGGTGCCCCTTCGGAGAGGGTACGACCGCGCCTGCTATGGTCGCGGCTATGCGATGCGTCCGGTCGGGTGACATCGTCGCCATTCACCGCACAGCACTCAGTCCTGACGGCGTGAAGCTTGGACGCAAAATGTTGGGGTCGGTGGCGGGTGCCGCCGTCATGCTCGACAGCTCCGACGCCGTGTCCGCTGGACTGACGATCGGCGAAGGCATCGAGAGCACGCTTGCCGGCCGTCAACTCGGGCTCCTGCCAGCGTGGGCGCTCGGCAGCGCCGGGGCCATTGCGGACTTCCCGGTTCTCGACGGTATCGAGACCCTGACCGTCCTTGCTGAGAACGACATCACCGGCACCAGCGCGCGGGCCTGCCAAAAGGTCGGAGCCCGCTGGATCGCCGCTGGCCGATTAGCGGACAGCATCACGCCCAAGATCGGCACGGACATGAACGACGTTCTGATGGGAGGTGCCCGCGAATGGCATTGAACGGGAAGCACACCCAATTCGATCAGTTCGAGCGTGCGCCGATCCCTGTCGATTGGGGGCACGATGAGGGCCGGTTCGCGCCGTTCGAACCCGAGCCCGCGCCAGTCAAGGTTTCGCCCCTACGCTGGCACGGTGACGCCGACCCGAACGCCGATCGGACGTGGCTCGTCCGTGACCTGATCCCCGAGTCCGGTAAGGGCCTGATGTCCGGCCAGTGGGGAGCCGGCAAGACCTTCGGCGCCCTCGATTTGTCCGCATGCGTGATGACCGGACTAGGCTTTGCGAACCGCAGGACGGAGCGGATCGGCGGCGTCCTGTTCATCGCCCCCGAGGGCGCTTTTGAAATTCCGATCCGGTTGCGGGGCCTCACCGACTGCAAGCTGGCCCAGGCCGTAGAGGATGGAGCGATCGGCCTTGATGCCGCTGAGCGCCTTAAGCGCCTGCCGTTCGCATGGTCCGAGGAGTGTCCCCGCCTCGTAGATAAGGGCGCCGCCGCACAGATCGTTGCTACCGCCAAGTTGGCCGCCACTCACCTGAGGGAGGTGTTCGACCTCCCGCTCGTCCTCATCATCATCGACACGATCGCGGCCGGCGCTGGGTTCGATGACGAGAACAGTGCCGCCGAAACGCAGAAGGTGATGGACGCAATGCAGGCGTTGGCGCGCGAGACGGGCGCCTTCGTGATGGGCGTCGATCACTTCGGCAAATCATCCGAGACCGGCACCCGAGGATCATCAGCCAAGGAGAGCGCCGCCGACGTGGTGCTGGCCTTTCTCGCCAACCGCGATGAGGCCGGCAACACCAGCAACACGCGCATGGCCCTGCGCAAGCTCCGAGGCGGCAAGGTCGGAATGGAGACCCCCTACAACCTCGATGTGGTTCAGGTTGGCGAGACCTACCACCGCGAGCCGATCACAACATGCGTCGTGAATTGGCAAGTCTCACGCGGCGAAGCCGTGGCAACGGCGGTTCGGCGTAATCTGTCACCCGGAGTGCAATGCCTGCGGAAGGCGCTCGCGAATGTCCTGCCTCAGCACGGCAAGCGCATCCGGCCGTTCGGCTTCGAAGGCCCCGAGGTTCTGGCTGCAACGGAAGCGTCGCTCGGGGCTGAGTTCGAAGCCAGTTATCCGACTAGCAGCGACACGCCGGCCAAGCAGGCGGATGCGAAGCGGAAAGCTTTCGAAAGGGCATGCCAACGAGCCGTTCAGATCGAACTTATCGGCACCCGCGTGATCGAAGGCGAGCATCACTATTGGATGGTGTCCGATGCCGCGAATTGATCGGACACTCACCCGGACAGACAGGACACTCCTTTATAGTCGTGTCCTGTCCTGTCCAGGCTTGGACGCCGGACGGGATCGGACAATGTCCAGGGGTGTCCAAGGTGTCCAACCCCCTGGCGAGGCGGTGATAGGATGATCGCGCCATGCGACACCTGGGGGCCTTTCGCGGAAGGAATTGACCCCGCCGAGCAGCGCGCCCGGCTCCGGTCCCTGCGCGCTCTGGCAAAGGTCTACGCCGGTCCCCGCGCGGCGGTCGTCTGCCGGCTCCTCGCCCAGGCCGAGACCGACCCGGCCGCCCTAGAGCCCGCCAGCGTCGCCCTGAACCGCCTCGCGCCCGTCGATCGGCGCCAGATCCTCGCATCCTTCGCTAGACTTACCGCTTCCGCCTGAAAGGATCGGCCCATGCTCATCAATACGACTGCCGGCATCATCAACAGCGACCACATCGTTAGAGTGCTGCCGAACGACGCCCCGGCCGGGCGACAGAGTTCATCCACCGTGACGTTTTCAGATGGCAGTGAGAAAACCCTGCGGGTTGACCTCGACACATTCGAGAGCGCGTGCGGCGTCATCATCACCGCGCAGCCTGGCTTTACGCTGGTGCAGTGCTATTTTCCGTCCGGCGACGATGAGGAGACATTCTACGACGAGAACGCCGTCATTGCTTTCCGCATCTGCGGCGACGGAGAGGACCCACGCCCTATTACCTTGGAAGGCGAACCCTCATCCTACGCCCTTGGCGGCGTCTTCACCGTGATGCAGCCGAATGGCAGATGTCACGGACCCGAAGGCAGCAATGACACGCTGGATAGCTTCAAGGCGATGTGCGCCGAGATGATCGAGAAGCGTCGGGCTGAGCGCAGACAGGCCCGCGCATCGGCGGGAGAGCCCGCATGAACATCACGGTTTCACACCACGTCCTTCATGCGTTCTGGGGCGCCTATGAGCAGCCGCATCCCGGCCCCGCACGACCGGAGGTCGCAGTCATCACGGCTCGCATCGTCGCGAGCGGATGGGCGGGGCTGATGGACATCGAGAACCTTTTAGTCGCCACCGATCCGAGGCTCTGGCGCCTGAAGGTGCGAGACCTCGTGGAAGCCTTCGGTGTCACGCTGCAGCCGGTCTTTGAGCGTCCGGCGCGGGGCGCCAAGGATGCCGAGGGCATCGAGCGCGTGTCCGCCGTAGACCTCGCACGCCTCCTGATCCTCTTGGAAAGCGCCGGCCTCGCCGTCGATCCGATGCCGCTGTGTGGAGCTCTGGCGCCGGCCGTCTCCGCAAAGCGCCTCCTCACCGCCGCTGAACTCATGATCCATTGGCGCGTGCGCGGGCAGCCCACCGAAAGCCTGACGTTTCTGACGAAGCTGGTCAATATCGGGTGCGAGGGCTCGTCCTACAGGACACCGGCCGGCTACCGGGTGCGCGTGTTCTTCGAGGAGGAGGGAGACCCCGGCGACTTTGGCGACGAGGTGCCCGGCACCGTGTCGATGCTGGTGATTGATCCGCCGCAGAGCCATCGCCTGCCCAAGGCTATCCACCTCGCTGCTACCGCCTAGGGGGACTGCATGACCGCCGGCCTAGAGACCTTCGCCAAGGTCCGCGCCCTTCACGATCGCACCGATAGCCCCGGAGAGAAGGCGAGTGCCGCCGGCCGGATGGAAGCCCTGGCCGAGGCCGCAGGGATGACGGTGGCCGAGGCCGTGTCCAAGTTGGACGCGCCAGCCCCGAAGCCCAGCAGCTTCTTCGAGGATCTGTTCAACACGCCTGAGTTTCGCGCTGATCGCGCCGAGCGAGAAGCGAAGCGGCAGACTAAGGCCGCTGCCCTCGTGGAGGAGTACGGATCAGAGGATGCGGTGTTCGCTGACACGCCGATGGAGGCCGCGCTACGGTCAGCGTGCGAACCCCTGCTAGGCCCTGGCGAGACCTGGCAGGCGCGCCACGAGATCGACGGTTGGGGCTCCCACCATGGCCGCTCCACAATGCCAGCGAGCGTGCGCGAGGCGGTGTCTGAGGCATGGCCGCTCCCGAGCACCATTGCGGAAGCATGGGCCGAGTACGAGGCCAGCGAGAAGCTGATCGGCGACCGCTACACGGTGGACACCTACTGCGACCCATGGGTGTTCGTGAACGCGCGGCGCTACGTGGTCGAGGAGTTGTGCAACACCCTACCGGCCCGCTCGCTCAACGACCTTCGCGCCCGCATCTCATGGATGGAGTTTTGGGCGAACGGCGAGATTGAGCAGACGCCCGACGAGCACCGAACCAACCTTGCCACCCTGCGCGCCGACATCGAGCGCATGGGCGCTCGGCTGAAGGAGGAGGCTGCATCCGTCCAAAATGGACAGGGGGCGGACAGGGATCAGTCCAAATCTGGATCGACCTCGCCTGTCCAAAATGGGCGCCCCGAAGGTATGGCGGAAATCACCATACCCTTGCGCCGGACCAACGCTGAGAAGCGCCGCGACGTGCTGGCCCTGCTTAATGCCGGCATTCCCGGCATTTCCGCCCTCACGGATCGCGAGATCGCCCGCCGTGCTGGCGTCTCCCCTCAGACAGTCGGCAACATCCGGAGATCCCTTGCATGACCGCCACCAGCCGCGTTCCAGAGCCCGTCACTTTCGCCCCGCCGCCGGCAAGCCCCCTCGCCCAGGCCGAGGCGTCGTTGCTCGCCCTACTCACGGCAAGCGAGCTTCATGAGCCGAGCGCACCAGCCGCGAAAGCCTACCGCGCCAGCATGAGCACCCGTGCGCAGGATGCCGTGGCGACCGGAGGCCCCGACGTGCTCGACTATCTCTTGGCTCGCGTCCGCGCCGCCGATCCGGCCAAGGCCGACGTGCGGGAGGCGATCCTAGAGACCGCATGGTCCGGCCTTGAGGGATGGCGCCGATGAGCGATTTCGAGGGCTACGACCGCGACCCCGAGCGGGTGAAGGCGGCGTTCCGCCGGCTCACCATAGTTGCGGACCTGGAGGACGCGCAGCTTGTGCGGCACCTCGGGCACTGGCCCCATGAACTGAACCCGCCAGGGGTGAAGCCCGAGCTTGCCGCGACCGTGCATCCCATCAGCTACGCGTGCTGGCATTTGGCGAACGAGCTTACTCGGCACCTCGGAACGCTGATCGGCCAAGCGGAGGCCCAGCAGGCGTGTGCCGAGATCGTTGCCGAGCAACGCGCCTCGCCAGAGTTGCGAGAGATCCACGCCCATGTGGCGACGACAACGGGGGCAACCTCCATGCCGGCCCCATCCAAGTCCGTTCATTGATCCGCCCGAGGACCGACATGCACACCACCGATCAGACCGCGCCCCCGCCTCGCCTGCCTCTGGAGGAGGACTCCGCAGCTATTGAGGAGGCGATCTATTCCCTGACGCTCGCAGCCGCACTGCTGAACGTGAACCATGCCGCAGAGGGGCGCGACCCGCCGGCCGCGCCGTCGCTTGGCGAAACGCCGATGTCAGCCCTGATCCGCGACCCTGTGAACCTCACCTGCCTGTCTGCGGTCAGCCTCTTGGCTGAACGCCTGAGGGCAGTCTTGGACGATGGCACCCGAGCGGAGGACGTGTTCGGCCGGGTCGCAGAACGGGTTGAGCGAGCAACCGCTTTCCACCAGTCCGCCCCCTCTCATTGCCATTGAGGCCAGCATGACCCCGAACGAGCAAGCCGCGTTCAATGCTGGCGTTGAGGCCATGCGCCAAATGGCGATGGTTGCCGCCATCTCGATTGAGACGCGCGACGACGCGAACGACCTTCGCCAGCGTGCAGCCGCCGCCGCGCTTCACGGCCTCGCCGAGGGCGCCAAGGCCCTCCTGCCCGGCAAGCCCAGCCCGACGCCCGCCCTGCTGTCATCCATCGCAAGCGATCCGGCCGCATCAGGTGAACGCCCCTGCCCCGAATGCGCTGGCACGATGGAGTGGGCGAAGGACAGCAGCAACGGCCATATCCGAGCGCAATGTGAGACGCCTGGCTGTCTCAAGATCATGCAGTGACCAACAGCGAGACGACACCATGAGCACGACCGAACCCCAGGCCACGGGCCGCCCGACAACCTTCGACCAAGCAACGGCCGAAGCCATCTTTGAGCAGGTTGTTGAGGGCAAGAGCCTTACCGAAATCTGTCGGCAGGAGGCCATGCCGCATAAGGCAACGGTCTATCGTTGGCTGAGCCAGAACGAGGAATTCCGCCGCGAGTATGCGTTGGCGACCGATATCCGCGCCGACACCTTGGCCGAGGATTTGTATCGGGTCGCCGAGACCTCTGCGCCAGATGACACCGCCCGCGCCCGCCTCATGGTGGACACCCGCAAATGGCTCTTGGCGAAGATGGCGCCCCGCAAGTTCGGCGACAAAATCACCAATGAGCACTCTGGGCCGGACGGTGGAGAGATACCCATCAAGGTCATAACCGACCACGACCGCGCCAAGGCCCTTGCCGCCATGATCGCCAAGACCCGAGCTAACGCCCCCGCTTCGTAAGCTCCCTGCAACCCCTCGCGCGCGGGCGCGCGTACAAGTCGCGAAAGGACACTTCACATGCCCCACCATTCCCCCGGCAACTGGATCAAGACCGAGGCCCGACACGCCGAGGTGCAGGCCCGCCGCTGCTACGTCCAGCGTGGTCGCCCCCTCCAAGCGGAGAGCGATGAGCGCCTAGACGCCCTCTGGGTCGCCGGGATGCGGGCATGGGCTACCGCGATCCATCCCAGGCCCTTGGCACTGGACGACGCCGAGGCCGAGTTGAGCCTACGCGGACGCAAGCCGCCCGAGGGGCAAGCTGCGCCCGAGCTAGCCGCGATCATCGAAGGCTTGGGCCGATCCCTGGAAGCGATGCCCGGCGGGAAGGTCCGCAGCATGGTCGCCGAAGCCATGGCCGGGGCGCGCGGCGCGGCTCACTAGAGGCGTCAGGGCTCCGGTGTTTCTCAATCTACCAGTCCCACAGCGGCTTGATGTGTGGTGGTAGTCCACTGAGCCCGAGATACAGGCAGCGCCGGGCGATGCTCATCTGGCCTGCCGTCCCAAGCAACCGAGCGCCTAGCACCTGGTCATCGCCATCAATCAACTGCCACGTCTCTAATCGGCCGCCGATCTTGCCCGCGAATTGGTGAAGGGCGGGCTCGTCGCTCTGGTCCACGATGAAGATGGGGCCGACTTCCTCGTCCATCACAGGAAGCCCCCGCCCGCGTGATCTTTGAAGGCGTTGGCCCTGCGGATGTACCCGACCACCGTGCGCGGATCGCGGTGCCCCGACGTGTCCATGATCCGGGCGAGATCCGCCCCGCGTTCGGCCGCCGACGTGACGAACCCGGCTCGCAGCGAGTGCGCCCCGAAGGTTGAGGCATCGAGGCCAGCGGCTACGGCATATCGTTTGATGATGTCCGCGACCGACTGCGTTGTGAGGCGGGACGAAATACCTTCCCCGAGGGCATTTGCACCCCGCACCCTCCCCGATCGCGACACCGGCCGGAACACTGGCCCTTCCGTGATCCCGGCGGCATCGAGCCATTCCCGCAGCAGAGCGACCGGCCGGACGAACCGGCCATGCGGTATCGCTTTCTCGAAACCCTTGCCCTCCTGATCTGTCTTTGAACGGCGGACAATCACGCGCAGGCCGTCCTTGTCCTCGCGGAGGTCAGCCACGTCGAGCGCGACCAGCTCGGAGCGTCGGAAGGCTCCCGCGAAGCCGAGCGCCAACAAGGCGCGGTCTCGCTTACCCGTCAGGGTGTCGGGGGTCCGCATCAGCATGGCCGTGACTATTTCCACGGTCGCGGCGGTCTTTTGGTTCGGCGCCGTGCCGACTGTGCGACGGATGCCCTTGAGGAGCGCGTGAACCTCCTCGTTATCGGTGGGGTCCGCTTTGCCTGCGAGCTTGTGGGCATAGCGGATCGCGGCGCAGCGCCGGCCGATGGTCGAGACCGCCCGGCCCGCGTCCGCCTCCGAGGCGAGGAACGCGGCCACGGCTTCAGGGGACGCCGGCAGGGATCGGAAGCCGTATCGCTCGCACCATGCCGAGAACACCACCGCATCGGACCTGTAGGCCCGCACGGTGGAGCCTGCCTTGCTCGCGCGCTGGTACGCCTGGACGATCGCAGCCGTCTCGGCCGGCAAAGCGTCCACTTGTTGGGCACTTTCGATGGGAAGCGACTCGCCGTGCGGTGTGGCGAGTGCGGGGATCTGGTCAGCCATTGGCCGCGATCTGCCGGGCCTCAATCGCATCGCCGAGGGCGATAGCGAGATCCTCACCCGTGGTGTTCTCGGCGATGCACTTTTGCATAAGCTCGGAGAGCTTCCCCTTTGGGATGTAAGCCTTGAGCATCAGCGCAACATTCCGAGCCGCAATCTCGCGGTCAGCGTCCGTTACCCCCGGCTTGAAATAGGCCGCCTTAATTAGGCGATTGCGCTCCTTGAGGGTGATTTCGCCCCGACGATGGATTTCGCGAACGAACGCCTCTTTGAAGTCGGGGCGATCCTTCGCTTCCGCCCAAGCGTCCATCAGCTCGGTCAACCACGCCTGTTCTTCTACGCTCAGCGGGTTAGCGGGCTCTGGCCGAAGCGCCCGCTTCGTCACCGTCGCCTCGGCAGCGGCTTCGCGCACGCTCAAACCCGCAACGCGTTGCGCTTTTGCAGGGTCGCTTTCGACGTGACGAGCGATCCGCATATAAAGCTGCGCCGTGCGAGGCGAGACCGTCGTATTCAGCCGCAGCCACGCATCCCAGCCACCGTGCGGGACGGTAGCCTTAGCCTCCCCTAACAGGCGCCCGCATTCGACGGCATACCGTGCCCCCTCGCGCTTCGCAGCCTCAACACCGGCATGGGCCGCGTTGATGGCGCCAGCAATGTTCGATCCCATTCGCTTACTCATCGCGCCCTCACTTCTCATTGACCCAAGTATCGTGGTCGGCCTGAGTTTCGTGGATCATATCAGCGGTGACATCTGCCGGCGCGCCCTCGCGGAACATCCGGGCGATCTCCTCGCGATTACGCTTTGCGGCATCGGCGTTCCCGTAGGTTCGGAACATCGCCTCGAACACCTTGAACTCATACGCTGCGAGATCGTCCGCAGCTTGTGCGGGGGCCTGCTCGTTCATTTCCACCTCCTGATATAGCCGGTGCTCTAATTCCAAGCCGGTCTTTCAACCCACCGGCCTGAAACTTGGGAGAATACCGTTTATCCCAAGTTACAGTTGAGACGGCTTGATAGCAAGACGGCAAGACGCCCTGGCGTTTAAAAGTCGAGACACCGAGACGTTCCGCTCGCTTGGCGTCGAGACGCCGTGTTAACGAGCCGTCCCGCATGATCGACGGCGAGACCTCGGGACGTAGAGAATGCAGACGATCACGATAGCGGCGCGGAAGGGTGGGGTCGGGAAGACGACGCTCGCCACTCACCTCAGCGTCATCGCCGCCGGCCCAGGAAGGCCCGTGCTCCTGTTCGACACCGATCCGCAGCGGTCGCTCAAATGGTGGTGGGACCTCCGACAGGGCGACACCCCGGCCCTGGTCGAGTGCGACGCGCGCGAGCTTGCCAAGATCCTGCCGGCTGCGAGGAAGGAGGGCGTTGCCTTCGCCATCGTGGACACGCCGCCCCACGCCGAGAACTCAATCGCGGACGCCATGCGTGTGTCGGACCTTGTGCTGGTCCCGACGCGGCCCGGCCCGTTCGACCTGGCAGCCGTGGCGACGACGCTGGATCTTGCCCAGCGCGTCGGGAAGAAGCCCCTCGCCATCATCAACCACGCCCCGCCCCGCACAGGGTCAGGCGAACCGTCAATCGTTGCCGAGGCCCGAGAGACCTTGACCCGCATGGGGGCGACCGTCGCCGCGTCCGTGATTTCGCAGCGGGTTGCCATGTCTCACGCAGTCATCGGTGGGCAGACCGTGAACGAGTACGAGCCCGAGGGCCGAGCCGCCGCCGAAATGCTGGCGCTCTGGCACGAGGTACAAGCGAACCTGAAAGGCTGACGATGGCAAAGGACCGCCCAACCCTCACGAGCCTATCCGACAGGCTCGCGCGCAAGTCGCAGCCCGCCGAGGCCGAGAGCCGCCCCGAGGAAGCCGCGCCCGACAAGGCCGGCAAGGTCTCCGATGGCCGTGTGCAGATCATCGTTCGCATGAGCCCAGCCGAGCGGAAGGCCCTTCGGCAGATCGCTTTGGATCAGGACACCACGGCCCAAGCTCTGGCAGAGGATGCGATCCGTGACGTTCTGAGACGGCATGGTCACAAGACGGAATGACGGCCCGACGTTGAGACGCCGAGCCGTCTTGATAGCAAGATGTCGGGGCTTGTGAGCGCCGGGAGAGCCAAGAGGTTAGCGGGGCCGGCGCCGGGGTCTGAAGCGGTCCTGCGCCCGGTCGAGATCCGCCAGGGCACCTTCCACCCGGGCGAGCCAGCGCCTTGCCGCGTTGGCGTCGCCGCGCGCATTGGCCCGAGCGAGCCCGGCCGCGATCCGGCGCAGCCGCCATGTCTCGAAACCGATCCGAGCGAGGCCGAGGAGGGACGGCACGGGGGCCGCCTGGGAGATGGCAGGAACGACACGCATCAGCAGGCTACCACGTAGAGGGCGACAAGAACGGCAGCGGTGACGACGTTGCCGCGTCCGACCTCGTGCCCCGCGTCGCGGAGGAGGGCGCATCGCAGGCGCTTGAGGCGACCAACGCCACGGGCGACGGCGGGGAAGCCGAGCGCCAGAGCGGCGCGCATGGTGATCCGCGTTTTCATCGAGGGGCATCCTGTTCGGCATCGGAGGAGGAGCCGCGCAGCCAGACGACTTGCGAGGCGTGATGGTTCTCGGGCGCGCCGAGCGAGGGTTCGGCATCGGCGCCGTCCTCCCGATCGGTGTCCCCTTCGATCTGGTCGAGGAGGGCAATCAGCCGGTCGGCGGCATCCAAGGCGGATTGTGCCGCTGCCTCGATCTGGCGTCGGATTTCGGCTGGGCAGAGCGCCGGGAGGGCAGCAGCAGCAACCGGGCGAGGGCGGGGCGCGAAGGTGTGAACGTTGCTCATCGGATCAGCCCTCGGCTGCAGGATTGTCAGCCAGGATCAGCGAGGACGAAGCGATCGTGTATCGGGCGCTCGCTGTGCTGAGCAGCTTCACCCAACCCTCAAATGTCTCCTGCGCCGCGTCGAAATTCTGCAGAATGGTGACGACGCCAGAGCCGTCATCTTCCTCCCCGATGTCTCGGATGCGGGCTTCCATCTCGGGCTTACCCATCTTGAGGAAGTGTTCCGCGAGAACCATCGCGATAGCGTACTCCCCCAGCTTGGCTTGCCACTCAGGTAGGGTTCGCGTTCCACCCTCGAATGTGAGCGCATCGAAGGACAGAGACGCCGCGCCCTGTAGGCTGAATGGTTCGCTGTCGGCAGCAGCCGCAGCATCGCGAGCCAGCGACCGCATCAGGATCGCATCGGGCTCATCCTTTGAGGACGAGTAGGCGTAGAAATCCAAGGCGCGGATTTTGACCTTCAGGCCCTCGGCCGTGCGCGCCGGAAGCTCCGCGATCTGCGACGCGATAGCCTTTCCTGCCTGGAACGCTGCCATTGATGCATCTGAAGCGGCAGGCACGCCGGCCTCGGCCTCGGCCCGGTCACAGTCGGCTTGCCACGCATCCCAGATGCCGACGAGTTCGGCGGCACGAGCTTGCGCCTCAGGGTAGGGCTGGATTTCCGGCAGCTTGCCGCCGTGCCCTTTCCACGCGCGTTCGCCCTCCCGAGCATCACGCCAGACCTCGCGAGTGAAAGCGCGCCTGCGCATCCATTCAATGTCATCATGGAAGACCTCAAGCCCTTCCCACGCGTCGGGATGCATGCTCGACTCGCGGAGGCCAAAAGAACGGTCGGAGGCACGGAAAACCAAGGAGCCAGGTTTTGCGGGCCGTCCCGCATCCGCGAGTTCGTCTGCCTTATTGAAGCGAGCATGCGCGGCTTCCTCGGCGAGGCGCGCGGCTTCGAACTGGCGCCCCAGATGCACTAGCAGCGCGTCGGTGCCGCTATCGTCCCTCGGCGCGGCCGAGGCGCCTTTCTGGTCGGGTGCCACCAGGGCGGCCAAGGCATCAAGACGAAGAAGATTGCGGTTCGCCTGCCGGATGCCCTCACGTTGCTCATCGCTCATGAAATCGGCGAACGAGCCGCAGACCCGCTCATATTCGTCCAGTGCCAAATCCAACAGCTTCTGGGCTTCTACGGGGATCACGACGTGCCCGATGCTGGCGTAGCTCATGGGCTTGTCGAAGGGGTACGGCACGAACCCCTCAGGGCATGCCATGTCGCCGAACGGATCAGCAGGCTTGCGCTTCATCACTCGCGCCGCCGACGCCTTCAGGTTCGCGGCGCGCTGTTTCAGGGAGGGGCGATTAGCACCCCGGCGGAAGGGATTGGACAGCTTGAGAGAGGGCACGCGCGGCGCTCCTATGGTGGGACAGGACTGAGGGGGAGGGCGCGGCAGCAGACGGCTACCGCAACGAGGGCGGCAGCGTCAGGGGCGTGCGGCGGCTAAGGTCGCGAGGCGCGCGGCTTCCTCGTAGTCGCTGCAGGCAACGGCGCGATCAATCAGGGCGTCGAACCGGCGAGATGCCGAGGCCGAATTGTCGGGAACGCCCCGCCGGGCCAGCTCGTCCGTGATGTCGGTCTGAAAGAACGACAGACGATCACCTTCGGCGTCGAGGAGACGCCGGTCGCCGGGCTTGCCCAGCACGGCCCATGTGGTCAGGCCCGCGATGTCCGAAGCGGCCTTGAACGCATTGTATGTGCGGATCAGGGCGTTATCCGACATGCCCGAGAGGTCGGGCGCCAGAGGGCGACCCTTGGGCAGGCTGTCCAGCATCGGACTACGGGCGATCAGGCCCAGGATGCGGACGTGCTGCTCGTTGTTCAGATCCTCATCCAGAACGAAGTCATTTTCATCAAGGAACTCGATGGCGTAGCGCGCCAGGGCCGCGCAGCCAGCCGCCGTGGTTGGGACCGTCTGCAGCAGCACGTTGTCGATATGAGCGTTGGAGGCTGCCATTGCTGCGGTTTGCTCGGGCAGCGGATCAAGAGAGCCCGCCGGCTGGGGTAAGGCCGAGGCTCTGGCAATGGCACTCTGTAGCCGCCGCGTCTCGGCGATAGCGGCTAGGATCGGGTCAGCGGCCAGCGCAGCATCGGGCGCGGCATCCACCGGCTTGCGGCGGATCACACGGGAGGCCGAAGCCTTCAGCGACGCGGCGCGCTCACGCAGCGAGGGGCGGGCGGTGTCGGGCTTGGCGAGGCGGGCGAAGGGATTGCGCATCTTGAGGGCTCCACGTCTTGACGCCTAGGCGTCTTGCTATCTCGATAGGTGCGAGAGGGGAGTGCCGAGGCCCGAGGGCTAGGCCAGCGTGGCGAGGCCGACGACGATCAGGCCGCCGCAGATCAGGGACAGGCCGGCGAACGCCTCTCCCATGCCGCTCAGAGCGCGCAGGACCGGCGCGAGGCGCGAGCGGGCCGGTTCGTCGGCTGGGAAGTCGAGGCGCAGATACAGAGCGAGATCCGAAGCCCGGCCGAGAACCATGGCGTCGGTGATGCCGTCGTGCTGGATATGCCAGCGCAGGTGACGGAGCAGGGCGAGCGCGCCGAACTGTGTCGCGCAGGGCGTCGCGAGGAGGCGAGCCAAGGCGCCTTCCATCTCGACATGCCGCCGAGCCACCAAGGCTTCAGAGGCGCACTGCCAGACCGCCCAAGCCTCGTCATGGTGGTCGATGGCGGCGAGGATGGGGTCAGCGTGGAACGGGACGTGTTCGATGATGCGGACAAGCGAGGTCGTTGCCATAACCGGTACTCCGGGGCTTGGGATCGTCAGGGATGGGGGAGGGGCAGTGCCGAGGGCGCGAGGCGTCTAGTCGTCGGGAGGCGGGCCTACGGGCGCCAGAGAGGCCCAGGCGGTACGATCCAGCGGGTAGGCGCCAGAACGGGCGAAAACCTCGCGGAGGCGACGCTGAGCAGCACGAGACGCCCCGCGCACGTTCACCGGGTCCGCGTGGCTCACACGGTCTGCGTAGTACCGGACGAGGGCGACGGCTTCGGCCCGCGTCGAGGGCGTCAGGCCGTGCAGGTTCCCCCGTGCTGCGAACCGAGCCCGCGCCGTAGCGATCCGTTCCGCGCGCCACTCAGGGGTCAGAACCCCGCCGGCCATGCGGGAAGCCGAGACCAATCCGGCCGCGCGGTGTGCCGTGTCGGCGGCTTCAGCGAGACGGATCGCGGCCAGCATCGGGTCGGGTGGCATCGCCATTCCCGTGCGCAGGAGCGGACCAAGGAGGAGAGCGCCACCGAACAGCGAGCGCCGGGTTAGGACGTGAACACCCATGGTCAGGCCACCCGTGCGAGCGTTGCGGAGACGTTCGCCATCGCGTCAGACAGGTGCCAAACCTGAATTGCGTAGGGCATTCGCCAATCCTCAGAGCGTCCATAGGCGCGCAGATCGGCGATGTAGTCCGTGAAAGCCCGCAGGCCGGGCAGGGTCGTGATACCAGCAGCAGCGAGCGCGTCGGTTGCGGCCTCATAGGCATCCCGCGCGGCGCGGAACTCGGGCTGATCGTGGCCCCGCCGCTTCTTCAGGAAGAACGCGGCTTCAGCCTGAAACTCGGCAAGGGTGACGCGGTGGGCCTCAATGGCGGCGAACACGGGATCGGCCGAGGAGACGGTGACGGGGAGGGGAGCGGCGCGCATCAGTCTAGCCCTCAGTGCGCAGCAGCGAGGCGGGCGGCGCGGGCCATAGCCCAAGCCTGCGACATGGCCTTACCGATCAGGGCACGGTGGGAACGGCCGAGAACGGCGGCGCACTGCTCACGAGCGATGGCATTCGCCAGGACCATGATGGCGCTGCGGTCATAGCCGAGAGCCGAGAACAGGGGGCGAGCCTTGGCGGCAGCAAGAGCGGCCTTGGCCTCGCGATAGAGGCGGATGCCTTCCTTGCGAGCTTCCTCACGAGCGACGCGCTCAGCCAGGTTCGCAGCCGGGGCAATGAAAGTGCGGTCAGCCCGCATGTCGCGGGTGGCTGCGGTCCAGGAGATGCTGCGGTTGAGGGACATCGGGGTCGCCTTGAAAGTGCTAGAACTTACCCTTATCGTGTAAGCCCATCCCGATAACGCGTCAACACTCAACGCGTATGTTTTTACATGATAGGTGCCGAATGTTGACAGGGGAACAGTTGCGCGCGGCTCGCGCCATGCTGAAGTTGGAGCAGGGCGAGCTAGCCGAACTGTCGGGCGTATCCACTGAGACCATCAAAAGGTTGGAGCGGATGGAGGGCGCGATCAGTGCCAACTCCATGACGCTGGACGGCCTTCAAAAGGCGCTTGAGAAGGAAGGCGTGGTGTTCATCCCCGAGAACGGGGGGCTCCCCGGCGTCCGCCTTCGGAGGGACCCCCCTGCGAATATCCGCACCCGGAAGCGGAGGGGAGAGTAGCTATTCGCTACTGACATTCCGCCAGCCAAGGCCATATCGTAAGCCAATCTTGAGGACCGCGAATGCTTGATGCCCTGGCGCGATCCATCGCCGAGACGGCCGCCGATGCCCTCGGCAGCCGCACAACTCCGCAACGCGCTAAGGTTTCTGACGAGGAGATCGGGTTATACCTCTGGCACGAAAGAGGTTTCCGCGACCACGACACGTTGGTTTCGCTCATCAACCACACGCGCGAGATCCTAGACCGGCGCTCGGCCGCATCCCGTGGCACTGTTTCGTGTCCACCGACAGCGCCGCCCCGGAAGGTTCGCCCCGTACAGCTTTCCCTTGATCTGGTGACGGCATGAAGCGGCACCCCGAGCCCGAGGTATCCAGCCAACTCGATTTCTGGGACCGGATGCTGGCGAAGGTGGCTGGACCCGACGCGGCCCGCACTCAGCAGCAGAACCGCGCGCAGGAGCACGAGCGCCAAGCAGGGCGCACCAAGCGTAAAGGATCGGGGTTCAAGCCTCCGCAGTGCCGTCTCACCATCGGAGACATCGGCCGCGTAATCCAGCACCGCCACAACGGCCCGTGCGACACCGCCGAGGGCGCGATCTACCTCGCGGCGGTCCTGCCCTCCTTGGTCGAGGAGGCCGGCGGGTTCGATGCCGAAACATTCGAGGAGAGGCTACGGAAGTGGGCAGCCGCCGCAACGCCCCGGTTGACGGCCGAGGAAATCGGCACCTGCCTGGACGAGGCGAGGGCACGCGATGCTCGCGGCCGGCTCCATTGGTCCGCGCAGGACTTGGGGGACCAGCTGCATCTCACCGTGGCCGAGCGCGAGGGCCTGGGGATCACGACGGTTCGGCCTCGCGGGATGAACGAGCGCCAGTTCAAAGCCTACCAGCGCAGCCGGAAGACTGCCGCCGAGAAGGCCCGCCGGATCGCGGCAGGGGCGAAGGCGCGGGAGCAGTCGGACGCGCAGATGCAGCCATGGGCGGCCCTCGGGGTTAGCCGCCGGACGTTCTACCGGGCTCGCAAGGCCATGCCCGAAATCGGCCGTGGCACTAATTCGTGTCCACCAGATACGAAGTATCTACAGGCCACCACGGGGCAGTGCCACGGGGAGATCCAGCCCCTTCAGGTTCCAGCGAGACAGGCCAGCCCGAGCCGCAGTGTCGGCGCTAGCGGGCATTCGCCCAGGAGCGAACCGAAGACGCTTAGGCAGGGGAACGCGGTCGCGCCGTCGCTACCGATGGACGGAGTTTCGCAGCCTGACATGCTGGCCGAGTGGCAACCCCTCGGTGTCGTTGCGAACGCCTACCTTGGCGGCGTGATGCCTCCCGAGCTTGCCCTTGCCGTGCGTGCGGCCCAGCGGGCGAGGATGGTCACGCAGGATGCCGTGGCCCGATCCATCGGCATCAGCCGCCCCCAGCTTGCCAACGCCCTCCAAGGTCGGTTCGGCCTCAGTCGGAGTGCGGCGGCGAACCTGCGGCGATGGCTAGAGGCTGCGTGATCGGTGGCGGCCGGCTAGCGAGACTTCAGCCTGCTGCCGATCACACCAGCAGCCGGAACAGGCCAGCCCGTCACCGGGTCGATCCCTGACGCCACACCCGAAACATGCCCGTACGTTCTGCAGCTAAGAAAACCGTGCCCCGGAAGCGTCGGAGGCGGCGCGGGCAAGCGTGCGCTGCCAAGCAGGCCCTGCATGACCGCCGCCGGGAAAAGAGCCTCGTCGGGACCAAGTGCTGGCGCAGGATAAACTACCCCGCCAAAGAGGCCCGGCACGTCTGAGAGAAGGTTATCGGCACTTGGCTCGCTGACGCCGCGCTCCGCCTCCAACTGACGGCAGGCGAGCGCGATGTAACGCGGGATTTCCCGATCCTTGGCGTAGTAGGCCACCAGCCGCCGAGCGATCCCGAGTTGAGCCGCCGCAGCGTCAAGCGTGAAGCCGGTACGCTTCAGGAAGGCCGCGAACTCCGAATTGGTCATGACCTCCTCGGCCATCTCCTCAACACTCTCCGCACCCACATCAAGGTCATCGTTGCCCGGCCAGACCAGCGACGTGCCCCAATCGCCAACCCTCACCGAGCGGAACAGCTCGGGGTTATCTCGAAGCGGCTTGAACACCTTGAACGTGAAGATCATCGGGGCGAGGTCCACGATATCCGTGCGCCCAACGCGGGAGCCCGCAGCCCAGGTGACAGACACGCTGAAAGGCCCGTTGGCCGGCTCGACACTGGCGAGCTTCGGCAGGGCTTCCCCAACGGTGATGGTATCAGTCGCGCTCATTGAGGCGTCTCCACTCGGTCATCAAGGCTTCGGTGTTCTCGGCCGCCCAGGTTACGGCCTCGGCCAGCATCTTCCGGGTGAAGGCGCCCCGGATGACCTGAAGCGTCTGGATGTTCACGAGAGCGTGGTGATCCGGGCCGACGATATGGAAGTGCGGTGGGTTGTGGTCGCGGGACCGCACCTCTAGCCGGAAGCTGTCAAATTCCTTGAAGTTCGGCATCTGGCCTCGCTCACCCTGGAGCTAGCAATAGTGCACTAGGTGCACCATCGCAAGAGACAGAGCATGGAAAGTGTGATCTGACTGCCTGCCCGATGGTACACCGCACTCCAAAGCGGGACGCGGAATAGACGAACGATGCTAGCGCCTTAGCCCAGGTTTCCGCACGAAAAGCGCTGAAAGCGGGAGCCGGATTTTCGCGCCACCATGGCGCGCTTGAGGGATAGCCCCAGCTCCCCTATCCCGTCCGGCCACACCAGCCGCCGGACCCCATGCCCGTTACCCCCGCGATCGTCCCCGCCGACCCGAAGCTCTGGCGCAAGGGCTTCCTCGCACTCAGCCCTGGCGTGTCGCCCTGCCCTGGCCTCACGGGCGCGAACTGGACCGCCATTCACGCGAAGGGCATCGACTTCCTCGATAAGTGGGCGGATCAGGCCGTGGCGCTCGGCTGGACGACGCTGGACTGCTGGGGCGTTCACCCCGAAGCCGGCGCCATCCGCGTGGATTTCTGCGGCGCCCTGCTGATAAGCACCGAGCTTGTGACGGCGGTTGCCGAGCAGCGGATGCGGTTCAAGAATACGACGTTCTACCGGGACACGCCGGGTCGGCCGGCGGGCGCGGTGCCGCTGTGGTTGTTCGGGCGATGAACACCGAGCCCCGCCCCGTCAACATCTGGACCCCCGGCCAGGGCGATCCGGTCCCGCGCCACAAGCGCAACCCTCGCCGAGCCTATGACCCCGAGGGCCGCGAGATCGCGCCGGCCACCATCGCCAACAGCAAGGCGAACGGCGCGGGCGGGCTCATGGTGCTTTGCAAATGCGGGCGCGAGACGACGATCCCATTCGACGGGCTGCCGGATACCGCGCTCGTGCCTGACGTGGCCCTGCGCCTACGATGCTCGGCCTGCGGGAGCGGCGCAAAGGACATCGAGACCCGGCCGGACTTCACGGGGCGGGCCACCAGCGGGACCGGGATTTGAGCGCCCGGCGACCCTTGCCGTTGACTTAACCATGCCAGCCGTTCGACATGGCCCATTCGGTCGATCCGCATCCGTGCGAGTCGTGAGCCGAGGATCAGGAGAGATCGCCGCGAGATAGACCCTGAAACGACCACGGCCCCCCAGACGCCAATCTGGAGGGCCGCGAATTCGAAAGGTCTGTGAGGACCCACTGCAACTCCTCACAAGCCACATGATGCCCTTGGGCGTCAAGCGGGAACGCCAATTCCCGCGTCGAGAAGTCGTGTCTTGTGCCTGCCTGCGGCCCGTGAGGGACCGAGGACGATGCGTGTTGAGGAGATGGCGCAGGCCATCAGGACGTGCGCGCGGGATGCGCTCGATGACGTGGCGCGTGCGCTATGGGTCGCCCATGGGGCAGGGCAGGTGACGGACGACGAGGCAGAGAGCCTAGTGTCTGTGATCGAGGCTCGGCGGGGACCCGGCAAATCCGCCACTGTGGCGGATATCGGCCAGCGTGGCCGATTTGATCCGCACGCAGCAAACCTGACCCCCAATCAGGTTTTGAGCACGCCCGATCTGGCGAGCGCAAAAGGCATCACCATGACGGTGATCCCTTGCCCCAAGCGCGCCGAGGCTCGCGAGCGATCCCGTCGATGGGCCGCCGCCGGCCGGATGCCGCCAGCCATCGCCGCGAAGTTCACACCGGGCGAGCAAGCGGCGCTCGCCGTGATCGCGTTCGAAGTCGCCAAGCGCCAGCTCTGCGACAAGTCTCTCCACGAGATCGGGGACGTGGCCGGGGTCAGCACATCGACCGTCAAGCGCGCGATCCGGCAGGCCAGGGCACTCGGCCTCCTCACGGTTCAGGAACGCCGCCTGTCCCGCTACCGCAACGACACGAACATCATTCGTATCATCGGCAAGGCGTGGCTCGCATGGATCGATCTACGAGGCGCCAGGGGTGGGGTTCAGCCGCGAACGGGCACAAGTACCAGTGATCTACAAGAAGCCTCTAGGAGGGCTCCCCAGACCGGTCGCGGAATACGAACGACCAGGAGGCTGCCGAAAGAGCGTAGGGAGGCCGCAAGGGGGTAATCTCAACTTACACCCTCGCGTCTCGCACGATCGTCCCGGATTGCGCCGGACGCTTTCGCACGCCACCTTGAGGAGCAACAGACCGCAGACGAGGACAGGGTGACACTAGGGGCGCTGCTCATACCTATCACCGCCGCAACCATCCTGAACGTCTTCCTGTTCGCGGGTGCATGGAAGGCGGGACAGGTAGAGAGGCGGACGGGAGTAGTCCCTTGGTATATGATCGTAGGCTCTACGCTCTACGGCGTCCCGCTCCTGGCGTTCCTCTATTGGTCAAGAACGCGCCCACTACTTACTGGATGGGACATTTTTGGGGCTGCTCTAGCTGCGCAGATAATGGGCGGGGCGATCGTTTATTTAATCCTCCAGGAAGTCACCGCCGCCCGCAGTCAGACGTGGAAGGAGCGCGCCCCCATGCTTGGGATTTGCGCGCTCCTGATCTTCGTTGTTGTGACCCTCGCCATATAGTCTCACCAGCGCCCGAAGAACGGGGCTGGGGCGAACGCACCTTGGGCGACGCGAGGAGCGCTCACGGTCGGCGCCGCAGCGGTCGGGCGTCCAGCATTCTGCAGGAAGGCCTGCAGCGAGTTGGAGTTCTGCCGCGAAACGAAATCGTTCTGTTGCGCATCGTTCGTGATCGAACCCGAAGCGATGAGGGCGTTCTGACCGTTTCCGATGCCCTTGCCGGCCATGTCCTGCTGGATGATCTGCATGGCCTGCCCGTTCAGGAAGGCCTTTTCCGAAGCTTGGGGGTCGAAGCCAAAGCCAGCCACGAGGCCGCCGCTGCCCCCGGTCTGCGGAGCCGCGTTCACGTCAAAGCCGCCAACATTGGCCCCGCTGAAGGAGAAGTCGCCGATCGGGTTCGAGCTTGCCGCCGGGAGATCTAGTCCGAGGTTCTGAGTGCCTGTGCCGTAGTAATCTCCGAAGGTCTGCGGCCCGGCCCCGAGTGCCCCCGAGACATTCGCGCCGCTGAAGCCATAAGGCGAGATCCCCTGATAAGCGTTCACGGCGTTCGGTGCCGGAATGGTAGGTGACAGCACGGGGTTGATGGTGGGCGCGAAGTTCGGACCAATCGTCGGCGAGGTGGATGGCGCGCCGATGGTCGGAGCCAGCCCCAGGTTCTCGACAGTCGGGCTCGCGCCCGGGGCCGGGATGGTGGCGGCGTCTTGGCTCGGGAAGGCGTTGCGGCGGGCCTGTGCCTCTGGGCTGTTGCGGACCTGGGCCGCAAAATCCGCCGCCGTGACCTTCCCGCCGCTCAGCAATGCGGCACCGTAATCGATTGCGGCCTGTTCGGCAGGGCGGCCCAACTCGGCCTGGTAGATGTCATTGATGGTCTGCGCCGTGGAGCCCGGCGGGATCGTGGGGCTCGCCATGATCGACAGCCCTTGCGAGGCTGCCGGGGCCTGGATCGTTGGGGCAGACTGAGCCGAGACCAGCGGAGAAAGTCCGGCCGGACCACGCGCTTGGCCCTCAGGGCTGGATTGGAACTTGGCGACGATCGAGTTGAGATCGTTTTGACCGTTGCGGAGCAGCGATGCCCAATAGCCAATCTCGCCGGGGCCACCGTCCCGCCCCAAAACCTGCTGGTAGACAGCAGCCACCTGCTGCTCTGGCGTTCCGGCCGGGATCGTGGGGGATGCCGCAGGCGCGCCGATCGTCTGTGCCTGCTGAGACGAGCCTATGACCGAAATGCCCTGCGGAGCCGAGATGGTCGCGGCATCCTGGCTCGGCATGCTGGCAAGGCGCTGCCGCCCCTCGGGGCTGTTCTGAAAGGTGGTGACGAGCTTGTTGAAATCCGTCTGCCCTGTGCGGAGCATTTCGGCCCAATAGCCGGCCTCGTCGGCAGAGGGCGTCCGGCCCAAGACACTCTGGTAGACGTTCGTGGCCTGCTGCTGAGGTGTGCCGGTTGGATTGAGCCCGTAGTAGGAGCCAATGGACTGCGCCTGGGGCGTCGGCGAGGTGGCCTGGACCGCCTGCGGAGCGCCAATGGTCTGCGCCGTCTGAGGTCCGATTAGGCGCGCCTGCCCCTCAGGGCTGCCCTGGAACTGCGAGACGATGGAGCCGATATCGTTCTGCCCGTTGCGGAGAAGCTGGGCCCAATAGCCGACTTCGCCCGGCCCACCATCGCGGCCAAGTACCTGCTGGTACACCGCCGCAATCTGCTGCTCGGGAGACCCCGGCGGGATCGTCGGCGCCGCCTGAGGCGGGAGCGTCTGTGCGGGCTGTGATGTCAGCCCTTGCAGGACGGGGTTCAGAACGCCGTTGGCGACCCCAGCCGAAACATTGGAGCCCGAGAAGTCCGTCGCACCAGGCGCGGGCTGATAGGGTGCCAAGGCCGGGTTAAGCCCGCCGTCGCCCACTCCTGCGGAGACATTCGCGCCAGAAAAGTCGGTTCCACCAGGCGCCGGGCCAATCGGCGTCGCGCTTCCGAGGTTGTTGCCCCCGGAGCCAACATCACCCGAGACGTTGGTATCCGTGAACCCGTAGGGATTGCCGGTTTCGACGTTCCTCCCGCTATCCCCGATCAGACCGGGCGCGACCCCTTGAGAGACATCAAGGTCATTTAGGCCAGTAGAGCCCGTGTTCAGGGCGCGGGCAGGATCATAGCCCATGCCAACAGGCACCTTAGCAAAGCTGTTGTAGACGGATTGTGCGTCCGATTTTGGGGACAACTTAAGCGAAGGATCAAAGGAGAAGGAATATTCAGGGACTTTGTACTCGTCGTCGTTCTGAACGAACTGCGTTTCAAGGCTTGCGCGCCCTCCTCCGCGCTTGTCGCCATAGGCGCTTACGACGGTGCCGGGGTTGTACCAGTTTTTCCATTTTGAGCCGTAGGACGGCGTTGCCTCCACCAAATCCTTATTGAGGTAGAAACTTGCGGAGGGGTTGGCTGCCGGCGCTCCATCAGCACGGGCAGACAGGTATGCATCTGCGAGGTCTTTGATGCGAGGATCTAGAGCATTGGCTTTGCTCTGAATTTTGTCCGGCTCCCAGAACGAGATCTGGTTTGGGCGGTTCATCATCTCCCAAGGAGCGATCCCGCGCGCCGCCGCTCGGTTGTTCCATGTGTCGATCAACCCCGACACGTAGCCCATCGCGTCATCGCTCCGACCAGCCTTCAGAAGCGCGATGATGCCGTTCGCACCTTCATGGTTGAGCATCGCCAAGGTCGATGTGTAGTCCTGGGGCGTAAATTTGATGCTCGCCATGTATCTCTAGCCCTATTTTGGGCCGACGCCGATTAGACGCCGATCACCGACAGTTTATGGGTGTGAGCGTAAGCCCAGAAAGTGGGCCGCTATAAATGTCGAAAGCGCCGTCGCTCGTGAAAAGCGCTTTTTCTTTCGTTCGATTTCGTGAGGCCGAGATAGGCGCAGCCTTGGCGTCCCCCACAAACCACGACTCGCCCGACACCCAAGGCATCGAGTTCGGGTCATAGTCCTGCTGCACAACGAAGCTTCCGCCCTGACCCTTCAGCCGAACAGTAATTTTGCCCCAAGTGGCTTCCCGACCCTTGCCGGGATTGAACGCCGTGTGGAAAGCGCTGGACTGCGCGATCACCTTGAACCGGGCGTCAACTAAAGCGGGATCGAATTTCTCGGCACGCGACTGCGCAGCGAGTTCCATTCCGTCCAAGCGGCACGGCTTGGCATAGGCTGCCGAAGTACCAACAGAGAGCCCGACCAGAGCAAACAGAACCGCGCGCATCACCATTCCTCCACGACGAAGAAAAGGTGATGCCGAACGCCAAGCTTTGCTAGCCACGGGCGCGGATATATTTGCCCGTAACATTGTTACATCACGGCGCGGGGCCATCAAAGCCCATACTCCGCGCTCAGGCCCGAACCGACGCCGATCTGTCGGAGGTCGAGGACCGGGCTGGCCGGGCGCGGAAGGCGAGGCGCCCCGCCCTCAAAGGACTGCCTTGCCGCCCGCCCTTGGTAGCCGCTCAGTAAGAGCTGGCTGCCGAACCGGCCCGTATAAGCTGCACTTGCTCCCGCGACGCCACCGGCCGAGAACCCGAGCGCCGCCGCGATGCCATCGAGCGCCTTGCCCATGATCTTGCTGGCCACGCCACCACCATTCGGCCGTGCCTTGCCATCGAGACCCACCGTGTTCTGCACCGCCGTACCGAACCGCCGGATTTCGGCCAACTCCTCGGCGCTGAACATCTGCTTGGCGAGGCCCGAGCCCTTGCCCGCCGTGAACTCCTGAATGCGCTGCGCCATGACGCGCGGAGCAAGCTGCGCGGAACCGTCCGGTGTCTCCACCAGGCGCCGCCAGGCCGCTTGCCGCATGCCGGACCACGCCTCGCTATCCTCGCCCACGAACCGCTTGAGCGCCGAGGCGTAGGAGGCCGAGCCGACCCGAGAACCGGGGACACCAGATCCGAACAGGTCGCCCGTGATCCGGTTCGGATCGAAGTCCGAGCGCCCGAGCGTCGCGATCCAATCCGGCACATCCTGGCGCGCTGCCTTCGCCGCCTGCGCAGCCGTCTGGAACTGCCGCAGGCCCTTCACCTGATCGTCCGTGAGGACGCGATAAGCGAGATCCCGCTTCTGCCCCGAGAGAGCGTCCTGGATGCGTGCAGAGACCGCCGCCGGGCTCATGTCCCGGCCGTTGACGATGCTGGATAGAAACCCCTGCTGGTGCGCGGCCCACGCTTCGGACCCCTCCCCCACGATCGACTTGACCCGATCGGCGACCCGGGCACTCAGGCCGCTGTTGGAGCCGTAGAGCGCCCGTGCCGTCTCGACTGGCTCGCGCTCCCGCTCGATGACATCGCGCATGGCCCGGCCGACATCATCGCCGGCCCCCTGAGGGGCGAACGTCTTGCGATACTCCGAGAATAGCTGGCGCGCCTTGCCCGCTGTTTCCGCGTAGGCCGCGCCCTCGGGCGACGCGCTCGGGAGCGCAGATCCGGCCGGGGCAGGCGTGAACCCATCCCCCAACTCGGGGAATGGCACGTCATCCCCGGGAGCGGGAGGAGCCACAACAGCCTCGCCAGCATCCGCACCACGCCGCGCCACAGCCCGGTCATAGGCCGTTGCCGCGTCATCGGCCTCGCCACGTACCATCATCTCGGCCGCGTCGTTCAGTGCCGCCCTATCGAGATCCTGAGGCCGGACCCCATACCCTTCCATGTCGATGGTGATGCGCCGGGCCTGCCGGTCGATCATCGCGGCGTTGTCCGCGTTCTCGGCCACCACCCGATCAAGAGCACGACTTGACCCGGCGGCTTGGCCTTCCTCGCCGATGCGGTAGGTTTTCCGGCCGTTGACCAGATCATCCTGGATCGCGTTGAGAACGCGGTCCTTTACGCTCGCAGCCGACGCGGCGCCGGCCTCGTCGTAGGTATCAAACCCGGCTTCCGTGAGCTTCGTGCGGAGTTGATCCCATGTCGGAGCATCGCGTCGCGCGAGGGTGCCGTACCCCGCTGCAGGACGACGATGCAGATCAAGCGCCCTCGTCTCGGCGTCGTAGGGCAGACCCTCGCGCTCAAGGAACCGAAGCAGGCTTTCGGGCTCACCCTGTCGCCCCCGTGCTGCCCGCGCACCCGCAGGGATCGCCTCAGAGGCCCCAGGAAGCCCGCCGCCCGGAATGCCCGGGAAGTCATCGACAATCCCGCCGACGCCGCCCACGGGCTCGCTACGCGGCCCAAAACGGCCAATCTCGGCCAAGCCCTGCGTTTCCTCGGTGAAAAGGTCTCGGATGCGGCCTACCGCTCGCCGGTCTGTCGGGTTCTGTGCGGTGTTGGCGAGATACAGGGAGAAGCGCTTGCGCTGGTTCTCAATCTGATCCGCTGTCGGCCCCCTTCCCTCGGGCAGATTTAGGCGGGCGGTCATGCCGTCGAGATCGGCCAATGCCCGGCTCGCCATCGGCGTCACATAGGGGTCAATCGGAACATCATCTCCGAGCCGAGTAGCGACACGCTGGCCCATGCCGTCGAATGCCTGGGGGTGAAACTCGCCCGGAAGATCCGCCAATTCCTGATAGGCGCCGCGATAAGCCGCCTTGGCCTCCCCTGCCTTTTCCCGCAGGCCGCCAGCCACCACACGAGCGGCGTCTACCTGATCGAGGGGAGCCGGCCCCCGTACCGCCGCCAGAGCCTCATCAGCCTGCGCCTGCAGCCTGTCCGCTTCCGTGACAGAGCGGCCATAGAACGCGCGGGCCTGATCCGCGACCGCTTCGGCCGCCTGGGTCGGGTTCTCGACTTGAAGGCCGCGCCCGAGCCGATCCGAGATGTCCCGGCTGCTCGACGCGATGGCCGACTGCTGCCGGTCAAGGAAGGAGCGCCCGGCACCCTCAGCCTTGCTGCCCCGATCCCCCACAAGGGCGGCTTGCTCCAAGGCCAACGCCTGCGCGTCGCCGGTCGCCTGCCCTCGGCTCAAGGGAATGCCGAACTCCGCATTCAACGCCTCGCGGGCGACGGCGGGGCTTTCCCCCTTCCGAGAGAAGGCCGCCACGATCTGGGTCTGTAGCTCGGGCGTGAGATCGTCGGGCGCGATGCCCGCCTGTTTCAGGACGGCCTTGGCTGTCGAGGTCAGTTCACCGGCCGCGTTCTGAACCTGCGCACCCTTGGCGAAGTAGGGCGACCCCGCGATGGCCGAGACCCCGCGCCCGACCAGCGACGCCGCTTTCTCAGCAACCGGCGTGAGAAGGCCGCCAGCCACTCCACCGATCGCCCCTCCCGCTGCGGCCTTCATCAAGTCCTGGTTATCGACCAACTCAGTGAGGGCGCCATATCCCGCGCCGGTCAGTGCGTTCGCCGTAGCCCGGCCGACAAGGTTCGCACCCTTCGCCGCTTGGAACGAAGGCAAGGCCACAGCACCACCGACAATGCCGGTCGCCGTTCCAAGGCCCGCCGCGTAGGGCGCCTGCCGAGCATAAGCCTCCTCCCGTTCCTTGGCCGCCTCGTAGTTCTGGCTGTACCCCTGACCGTTGCCAATGCCGGGAAGGCTTTGGAGCGCGGAGCCGAGAGCCCGAGGCACGTTGAGCCCGGCCGTATTGATCGCCCGCAGGGTGCCGGCCGCCGCGATGTTGTCGGCGTCGGGCTTGCCCACCAGCATCTCGTCCGCGACCCGGCGCACGCCTTCGCCTAGGCCCGAGGAGATGTCCGTCTTGCTCGCCATCGGACCATCGCCGTAGCGATCCGAGAAACTGGCAGCGGTCGGGGCCGGCGCGTCGAACTGGTCGAACACGTTGCCGCCCCGGGGAGGCGAGACAGGCGCCTGGTCGAACTGGTCAAAGACGTTGCCGCTTGCCATCAGCGTCTCCCGAGCGCGGCGTCAGCGGCACCGGCCCCATATTTCGCGTCGAACTGCGCCTTAAGGCTGGGGTCCTGACGGAGCATGTTGACCGCTGCGGCAGGAGCCGAGCCCGCCGACGCGGGGGCCGAGCGTGAAGGTGCGGAACGGGGCGCATCCGAGGCACCGCCGCCGGATTGCTCGCGCGGCTTGTAGTAGGTGCCCTCACGAAGCTCGTTGAGGCGAGAATTTGCGGTCTCTCTCTGGCGCTGCGCTATGGTCAGCATCTTGTCGATCGTCCGCCCCCGGATATCGGGAGGGGTCGAGGGATCACCTAGGATCTCCATGAAGCGCGCCATCTC
>NZ_CP107535.1 GCF_025813715.1 Methylobacterium sp. FF17 | reverse complement strand
TCCGTGGACGCGGCGGACCACAAGCGGCTGAGGCGACCTTCCTCCTCGGCCGCCACATGAATGCCGCCCAAGGCGTCCCAGCCCTCGCGTGCGATCCGGTCGGAGTAGGCGTCCCAGGCATCCCGAGCCACTTGATAGCGATCGATCACGAAGAACACCGGATCGTGCAGCTTGCCGGTCATCACTCGCGCAGCCGTGGCCTTCAGGCTCGCGGCACGGTCTTTCAGAGAAGGGCGATCAGCGCCCCGGCGGAACGGATTGGACAGCTTGAGAGAGGGCACGCGCGGCGCTCCTATGGTTGGGCAGGATTGAAGGGGGAGGGGCGCGGCAGCAGGGGGCTACCGCGTCGAGGGCGGCAGCGTCAGAGCAGGGGCGAGCGGGCGATCAGGTCGAGGATGCGGATGTGCTGCTCGTTGCTGGCGTCCTCATCAAGGGCGAACCCTTCATCCTCAAAGAACTCGTTCGCGAAGCGGGCCAGGGCCGCGCAGCCGGCCGCCGTGGTTGGCACCGTCTTGAGCAGAACGCCATCGACGTGCGCGAAGAACGCGTCGGTTGCAGCGTCCTGTTCAGGGGTTGGGTTTAGCTGCCCTTCCGGCGCCTCCACATAGAGCGCACGGATGCGCTCTATGTGGAGGCGCCGCGTCTCGGCGATTGCGGCCAGGATGGGGTCAGCAGCCAGCGCAGCGTCGGGCGCGACCGGCGCGGCATCCACCGGCTTGCGGCGGATCACACGGGAGGCCGAAGCCTTCAGAGACGCGGCGCACTCACGCAGCGAGGGCCGAGCGGTGTTGGACCTGGCGAGACGGGCAAAGGGATTGCGCATCTTGGGGACTCCTAAAGTTGATAGCTAGATAGCTCGGGGGCTGGATAAATCCGGAGCTTGCTAGGCCAGCGTCGCGAAGCCGATGACGACGATGCTGCCGCAGATCAGCGACAGCGCGGCGAACGTTCCGCCGAGGCCGCTCAGGAAGCGCAGGGCAGGCGCGAGGCGCGAGCGGGCCGGTTCGTTCGCTGGGAAGTCCAGGCGCAGGTACAGAGCGAGATCGGAGGCCCGGCCGAGCACTGCAGTATCCGCGATGCCGTCGTGCTGAATATGCCAACGCAGATGACGGAGCAGGGCGAGGGCGCCGAAATGTGTGGCGCAGGGCGTCGCGAGGAGGCGAGCCAAGGCGCCTTTCATCTCGACGTGCCGCTGAGCCACCAAGGCGTCAGAGGCGCACTGCCAGACGGCCCAAGCCTCGTCGTGGTGGTCGATGGCCGAGAGAATGGGGTCAGCGTGGAACAGGACGTGTTCGATGATGCGGACAAGCGAGGTCGTTGGTCGTTGCCATAATCGGTGCTCCGGGGCTTGGGTATCGTCAGGGAGGTGCGAAGGGGGTGGGTCCCGATTAGCTGGGCAGAGGCGGGTGATGCGTCAGGGGCGGCAGCCAAGCGCCAGGACGGGCGAAAACCTCGCGGAGGCGCTTCTGAGCCGCGCGGGAGGCACCGCGCACGTTCGTGGGATGGGCGGCTACGCGGTCGGCGTAGTACCGGACGAGAGCGCGGGCGCCGGCTTGGGTGGTCGGCGTCAGGGCATGCAGGTTGGTGCGGGCCACGTAGCGAGCTTGGGCCAGCCTCTCACGGTGGGCGCGCCACTCTGCGGAGAGAGACGCCTGGGCAACGATCTGGGATTGAGAGACAAAGCCAGAGACCCGATAGGCTGCATCAGCGGCTTCCGTGATGCGGATGGCAGCCAGCAGCGGGTCGGCAGGCATCGCGGCACCGGAGCGGAGGAGGGGGCCGAGGAGGGCAGCGACGCCGAACAGGGCGCGGCGGGTGAGGGCGGAAGGTATGACCATGACGGGCACCCCTCAGTGCGCAGCGGCGCGGTGGGCGGTCTTGGCAACCTGCCAAGCGGCCTTGAGCCCGAGGGACATCGCATCGCCCCAGGTGCAGCCCATGCGGAGCTGGTGGGCCTTCGCGGCGGCTGAGGCATGGGCCATGATTGCAGCGCGGTCGTACTTGCCGGCGACGACGAGGGGGCGGTGGGTCCGCACGAGCATCTCGACGGTGGCGCGGGCGGTCAGGAAGCCGGCGGGGAGCGCGGCGCGGTCGGCCCGCATGTCGCGGGTGGCTGCGGTCCAGGAGATGCGGCGGGTGGAGGACATGGACGTTGGCCGTTGACTAAATGGCTTGCTGTGATACTTATGGATCATAAAGAGCCGAGGTTCAACACTTAGAGATCGAAATGATCCAAAAAGATCGATCAATCATTTCGGGTAGGCAGATTGCAGCCGCGCGTGTGCTCCTAGCGATGGGACAGGCAGAGCTTGCCGCTGCTGCTTCCATCTCGGTCCCGACGCTCAAGCGAATGGAGGCAAGCGAAGGGCCTGCGACTGGGATGGCGAACAACGTTCGGGCCGTCGTGGGCGCCCTAGAAGCCGCCGGCCTTGAGTTCATCCCTGAGAACGGGGGAGGGGCCGGCATCCGGTTTCGCGAGAGGAAGGCGTCGGCCGAGTGAGCGTCATCCGCAACGAGCGCACAAAGCTGACCGCGACCTACCTCAACACGGCAGCCGGCGGCCTCTTCACGGCCGGGGTCGTTGCGCCGCTCGCCGCCGCTGTCTTTGGCGTCACCGGGGCCGGCGGGCACATCAGCGCGTTGACTCTGGCAATCGGTGTTACAATCTTCCTCGGAGCGAGCCTGTCACTTCATGCCGCCGCTCGCGCGGTCCTCAAGGGACTGATCCTATGACCGACGTTCAATTCGTCGCCTTCGTATTCGCCCCTCTCATGGCCGTCGCGGTCGGATGGGGCGTCGTCTATTGGGCACGGCGCACGGCCTAACCGCCTGTGCTCGATGCCCTGGCGCGATCCATCGCCGAAACTGCTGCCGATGCCCTCGGCAGCTGCACAACTCCGCAATGCGCTAAGGTTTCAGACGAGGAGATCGAGTTATACCTCTGGCACATAAGAGGTTTTCGTGATCACGAAACGCTGGTTGCCCTCATCAACCACACTCGGGTCATCCTTGACCGCCGTGAGGCTGAGGCTGCTGTGTCTCATCATCTACGGAAGCGCCCAAGGGTTCGCCGTACCGCGCGGCAATCTCCGATCATCCAACTCGCCCTTGATCTGGTGACGGCATGAAGCGCCCGCCCGACGCTGAGGGGCCTTTTCTGTTCGACTACGCCCAGCAACGGCAGGACAAGGATGCAGCGCGGGCTAAGGCCGAACACACCGAGCGAGACGGCCTAGGCCAGGGCGGTTAACCAGCCTGCCCCGAAACGGAAGGTCCGGCGTCTGGAGCGAGAGGCGTGCACCATGGAGAGGCTTCGAAGGAGCTATTGGTGCGAACTTCCTCCCACGGTGGGGAGGATGTTCGTGTCAGGCCGTCACCTCGTCGCCGATCCGCAATTCCCCGTCCTCTAGAACCTCCAGGTAGACGCCGAGATCAACGTGTCCGAAATGCTGGCGGATCGCCCTTGGAAGGTTAGCGTCGCGCTCGGCGGTCACCGGATTGACGTTGACAGCGGCGCAGCGGGGCGTGCGCGCGAGACCGCGGAAGCGCACAGCGCCGATCTGCACCGGGCGATCGACCCAGTCCAGTTCCACCCAGGGCTCAAGTCCATCGAGGTGGATGTTGCCGCGAAAGCGCAGCGGATCGAGGTCCCGGCCCGTCGCCGCTTCCAGGGCTCGGACAGACGCGAGGTTGATCACCGAGACCGCGCGCATCATCACCGGGGAGAGCACGCTCGCATCGGTGAACTTGTGCCCCTCCGCTCGCACCACACGTGGAGGCCCCTTGGTCGCCGCGCCAAGATACTCGGCGAAATAAGTCTCGGCCTCCGCCCGGCCCTCCGGGGTCGAGAGGTCGGCGCTGAAGGGGGCCCGCTCCGCATGCTCGATCGTCAGGCGGTGCGTGTTGTGGTCGAGGCGCGTCCGAAGGGCGGCCAGCGCCTCATTGTTGCGCAGCATCAGGAAGTAGCCCTTGTCGAGGGGCTCCGGTCGGTTGGGATCGAATGCTGTCGTACCGAGGGCGAGGGCATAGTCGCGGTCAAACGGCAGGCCCTGCGTCGCGCTCAATGCCATCGTAGTCAGGGGTTCAGGCGAGAGGCCCTTGACGGGATAGCGGTAGAGATCGGCAATCGCAGCCATGCATCCTCGCATGTGTTGGGGTGGCAGTGCAGGGTCGTGCTGGCAGCGCGGCGGGCGAGAGGCCATACGCGTTTCTGCGTAGACTGAAGACCGGCTGTCCATCGAGGAGCACGATCAGCCTCGCTGGCTCTTGCAGGGCCAACGACCAGCATGCCAGAGCGCATCTGGATCTAGAGCCCTCATGCGAGGCGTGAGAGCCTTGGGACCTTTGCCTCAAGTTCGCGCTCTGCTGGTGCCTCGGAAGCGTTCAGGCGGGCCTGCATGCCTTTCCCGGTCTTGAAGGTCAGGACCCGCTTGTCAGCCACGGACACCGCTTCACCGGTCTTCGGGTTGCGGCCGATGCGAGCCCCGCGAGACTTCGCCGAGAACGCGCCGAACCCACGAAGCTCCACGCGATCGCCGGCCACCAGCGCGTCCGAGATCCGGCCCAGGATGGTGTTCACCAGCGCCTCGACGTCTCGCTCGTAGAGGTGAGGGTTCTGCTCCGCGATGCGGAGGATCAGTTCGGACTTGATCATGGGCCTGGGTGAGACCCGATCAGTACCGTTGTGGCAAGGGCTGGACTTATTCGCTTTGTACCCTTCTCACAAGCGGCTGCATCCAACCCATCAAGCCGCCTCGACATCGCGCGCGGTGATGGGCGCGAGGCTGACGCGCCGGCGACGGCGGGTGGAGGCGCTGTGATAGCGGGCCGTGCGGCTGGTGCCCCTGTGCAGGACCGCTCCATGCGCCGGGCCTGAATTCGCGGATCGACTCAAATCTTGGGCACTTTCAAGAAGGTGTCCAGTCTCAATAACTGTCGCATGGATCACGCAAGATTGATCCTCATAGAAATCACGCTATGCAAAGCATCTGCGAGCAGCGCAGGAGGATGCTAATGCCATGTTGGTTTACATCGTGAAAGTTGAGTGCCAACCGAATGCGGGAGGTGGCAAGAGGCGTTTTTGGTATGCAGTTCGCGCCATGAACGAAACTTGGGCCCTTGCGTCGGTAAGCCAAAAAATGGGATTTGATCCATCGACAGTCAGCTCTTCTGGCGCAGCCGAACACCAAGAGACGTATAAAGATTTGAAATTGGGCATGCCGGTAATGGTAACGTTCGCAGCACAGGAAGAATGTTAGCGCAGCTCTTCAGTGCTCGTTCCACCGATCGGTGAGCAGGGGTTGCAGCATCGATCCATGGTGCGATTGAAGGTGCACCGGTCAACCTGTATTTCGCGGCAGTAGTCCGCGATGGTGCCGCCGCCGGGCGGGTTCGGCAGGTTGCGAGCCATTGCGATCCGGTGGGCCTTGCGCCGGGCCCAGATCAGGAGATACCGGCGCGCCCGACTGAACAGTTGGTGTTCGTTCCCGATTTGGTGCCGCGCCACTGAGGGGCGCTTGAGGACCGACTAACCAGCCTCGGCTATCCTGCCGGCGAGCCAAGTTGCGTATCAGCTCAGCGTCGTGTGGACACGACATACCCCGCCAGCCCGTGATCAGATCGGGCGGCGGGGCTACCATTCTGAAACCTTCAAAGCCAACGCGGGCAGCTCGTCTCCGCAGCCAAGATAGCGGTTCAAGCGCAGCGTCTCGGTCCTTTATTCCGCAGCAGCCTTGCGAGGCCGTCCAGCCCGCTTCGGTTTAGTCTCGGACGCAGCTTCGGACACCACTTCATCCGGCGCGGCAGCCTCGCTCTGAGCCCTCCGCTGCTGACCCAGCCCCAGAGCGCGAGCAAGTTCGGACCGCTGCGCCGAGTAGCTGGCGGACGTCATGGGGTAGTCGACCGGGAGACCGTGCTTCGCTCGATAGGCTTCGGGTGAGAGGCCACGGAGCGTCAGATGCCGCCGCAGCGTCTTGTAGGGCTTGCCATCTTCGAAGCTGATGAGCGCCTCCGGCGTGATCGACTTCTTAATCTGAGCCGGTGTCGCCTTCTCGACGCCGTCCTTCGGAGTAGACGATCCACCTGCGACAAGTCCGCTGATAGCCGCATGCACACTGGCAAGAAGATTGGCTAGCTCGCTCGTGGGGATCGAGTTGTTGGAGACATAGGCCGACACAATGTCGGCAGTCAGTTCGATGTGATCAGACGGCACATTCGGGGCAGCTTCGTCCATGTTTAGTTCTTTCTCAATTGACATGCTCGCCTTCTAAGGGCTGCAAAACGGGAAACGCAAGCGTTCTGATCAATTTTCATGGGCTACTAGGTTGCCCCCTTCATGGCAGCACCTATTATTGCTTGTATCCGCGCAACGCTGCTCATTGACGTCGAGGCTCTTGGTACTGCCCCCCGCTTCCATCTAGCTCCGCTCTGAAGCCAACCATGAGCCGACAGGGGCGCAAGGCTCTTGGTTCTCAGACCCCGTTTCATAACGGGCTGAACAGCTTAGCTGTTGGGTGAGCGGCGGGCATCGTGGGTGTTGGGAGAGTGTCTGACGCTCACCCAGGACCCCCGATGTGGACGCCCGCCGCCCGCGCCGAGCTTGCGCGCGAGAGCCTTCCCTACGCAACCAGCCTCAGTGATGCCGAGTGGGCGGTGCTTGCGCCGCTTCTACCGGCGCCGTCCAGCACAGGCCGCCCGTGGCGCCGGCCACTGCGCGCAGTCGTTGACTGAACCGCGCCGGGTTTCCCGGAGGCCATTTGGTTTGATTCAGGCTGCCAAGGTTTGCACCTCGGCCTGGGCATAGTAGCGCGCTTCAGCCTCGGCGGGAGGGATATTCCCGATCGGTTCGAGCAGACGACGGGTGTTGAACCAGTCGACCCATTCGAGGGTGGCGAACTCGACGGCCTCGAACGACCGCCATGGTCCACGCCGATGGATCAGTTCGGCTTTGAACAGCCCGTTGATCGTCTCGGCGAGGGCATTGTCGTAGCTGTCGCCGACGCTGCCGACGGAAGGCTCGACACCGGCCTGGGCGAGCCGCTCGGTGTAGCGGATCGACAGGTATTGCGAGCCCCTATCGCTATGGTGCACGAGCCCACCACCCTGGTGGGGACGGCGCTCGTGCAGGGCCTGCTCCAAAGCGTCGAGTGAACCGCCCCGGGATTTTCGGAGGCTCCAACACTTGAGAGACTGGAGCCATGACGAAGCATATCCCACCCTTCTCCCCTGAGGTCCGCGAGCGGGCGGTCAGGATGGTCCAGGAGCATCAGGGCGAGTACGGCTCGCCCTGGGCCGCGATGCAATCGATCGCTGCCAAGATCGGCTGCTCGGGCGAGACGCTGAGGAACTGGGTTCGGCAAGCCGAGCGGGACCAAGGTCAGCGGGCTGGCCCGACGACGGACGAGCGCGAGCGGATCAAGGCGCTGGAGCGGGAGGTTCGCGAACTCCGGCAGGCGAACGAGATCCTGAGGAAGGCGAGCGCGTATTTTGCGATGGCGGAGCTCGACCGCCCGTTCAAACGATGAAGGCGTTCATCGACGAGTACCGCGATGCCTACGGGGTCGAGCCGATCTGCAAGGTGCTGCCGATCGCCCCGTCGACATACCATGCTCATGCCGCACGGCGCGCCGATCCCAGCAGGCTCCCGGCACGGGCCCGGAGCGACGCGGCGCTGATGGTCGAGATCCAGCGCGTGTTCGAGGCGAACTTCCACGTCTACGGCGTACGCAAGGTCTGGCGGCAACTCGGCCGGGATGGGATCAGGGTGGCCCGGTGCACCGTCGCCCGACTGATGCGGGCGATGGGCCTGAAGGGTGTCGTGCGGGGCAAGACGGTGCGGACGACGATCCCCGATCCGGCAGCGAAGTGCCCGCTCGACCGGGTCAACCGCCAATTCAAGGCCCCGCGCCCGAACGCCCTGTGGGTCGCGGATTTTACCTACGTCGCGACCTGGTCCGGCTTCGTCTATGTGGCCTTCGTGATCGACGTCTTCGCCCGCCGCATCGTCGGCTGGCGGGTCTCTCGAACCGCCCGCGCCGCCTTCGTGCTCGATGCCCTGGAGCAGGCCCTGCACGAGCGTCGCCCCCTCCAGGGCGGCGGGCTCGTGCATCATAGCGACAGGGGCTCGCAGTACCTGGCGCTGCGCTACACCGAGCGGCTCGTCGAGGCTGGGGTCGAGCCCTCCGTCGGCAGCGTCGGCGACTCCTACGACAATGCCCTTGCCGAGACGATCAACGGCCTATTCAAAGCCGAAGTCATCCTTCGGTGCGGCCCATGGCGGAGCTTCGAGGCCGTCGAGTACGCCACCCTCGAATGGGTCGACTGGTTCAATCACCGCCGGCTGCTCGAACCCATCGGGAATATCCCTCCCGCCGAAGCCGAAGCGCACTACTATGCCCAGACCGAGGTGCAAGCCTTGGCCGCTTGATCCAAACCAGACAGCCTCCGGGAAACCCGGGGCGGTTCAGAGCACGAAGGCGGCATGGGCGGTTCGGGAGACCCGCCAGCCGACGATGCGGCGGGCGAAGACGTCGATGACGAAGGCCACATAGACGAAGCCAGACCAGGTCGCGACGTAGGTGAAATCGCTGACCCACAGGGCGTTGGGCCGCGGTGCCTTGAACTGTCGGTTGACCCGGTCGAGCGGGTACACCGCGGCCGGATCGGGGATCGTCGTCCGGACTGTCTTGCCCCGCACGACACCCTTCAGTCCCATCGCCCGCATCAGCCGCGCCACGGTGCACCGAGCCACCACGATCCCGTCCCGGCCGAGCTGCCGCCAGACCTTGCGCACGCCGTAGACGCGGAAGTTCGCCTCGAACACGCGCCGGATCTCGACCATCAGCGCCGCATCGCTCCTGGCCCGTGCAGGCAGCTTGCCGGGATCGGCACGCCGCGCGGCATGGGCATGGTACGTCGACGGGGCGATCGGCAGCACCCTGCAGATCGGCTCGACCCCATAGACGGCCCGATGGTCGTCGATGAACGCGATCATGTCCGCGACCGGCGGTCGAGCTCCGCCATGGCAAAATACGCCGACGCCTTCCTCAGGATCTCGTTGGCTTGGCGCAGTTCACGGTTCTCGCGCTCCAGCGCTTTGATCCGCTCGCGCTCGTCCGTGCTCGGGCCGCCCCGCTGTCCCGTGTCCCGCTCGGACTGCCGGATCCAGTTCCGGAGCGTCTCGCCCGAACAGCCGATCTTGGCCGCGATCGAATTGATCGCCGCCCATTGCGAGGCATGCTCGCCCTGATGATCAAGGACCATCCGCACCGCGCGGGCACGGACCTCGGGGGAATAGGGTGGGGTTCGCTTCGTCATGGCTCCATCCTCTCAAGAGTTGGAGCCTCCGGGAAACCCGGCGCGGTTCAGACGGCATCTTGTACGTGCTGCGGACAGGATGCGCGTGGCGGCATCTGCCGCTGGACTTCCCGCCGTGGAGCACGGTCCATCGCTGGTTCTTGCGCCTTTCGCAGACAGGCGTGTTCGAACGCCTCGCCCATGCCCTCACGTTGGTCGACCGTGAGCGGGTCGGACGCGAGGCTTGCCCGACCGGCTGTGTCGTCGATGCGCAAGCCGCCCGCTCGGGTGGCGTGGGGGTGGCCGGCAAGCGCGGTTACGATCCGGCCCGGCGCGTCGTCGGGCGCAAACGCCACGCGCTGACGGATACGGACGGCCGCCTGCTCTTGGCTGGGGTCTCACCCGCTAACCTGCACGACAGCCACGGCGCGATTGCCCTACTTCGAGCCTCGCGTGGGTTGTTCCCCTTCCTCGCCCACTGCTTTGCCGACCGTGCCTATCGAGGCGAGCGCGTTGGCACGGCCACGACCATCACGGTCGAGATCGTCGAACCCAAGGAAGGCCAGAAGGGCTTTGCGGTTCAGCCCAGGCGGTGGGTCATTGAGCGGAGCTTCGGTTGGATCGCCCGCTGCCGCAGGTTGGCCCGCGATCACGAGGCGACCCCGTCCTCTGCGCTCGCCTTCTTCGTCCTCGCCGCAGCCATGATCCTCGTCAGACGGATCGCCCGCGCCTTATGAAACGGGGTCTCATGCAGGGCACGAGGCAGACCGCAAGGGCTGCCGTACAGCCTCGGAACGCCCCTTCGGGACGACACTGGCGAAACGTGTCTCCCCTTATAAAGAAGGTCAGCCTCGCTGGTTCAGAGTGGAGATCGCTACCGGCCCGGCTTGGTCCTGGGCAGCGAACGGCATCCAAGTGGCGCCAAGCTAAGATTGTGCCATGACGTAGATTGCGTCCATAGGGTGCTGCCTCCTGCGTCGACAGCGTGGAACATGACAATCCGAACCTAGTTGAGGTCTATCCCTTGGAGCGCCTTATGCCGTCAGATGGAAAGCGAGACAGAGACACAAATCTCGAAGTTCAGTCTGCTCTCCAAGCTTCGGGCTTCGTTGGCACATGGGAGAACGATCTTATCGCAGATCGGGTGTATCTCTCTGGATCTCTGATCGAATTGGTTGGGCTTACTCCCGAAAGAGCAACGATTGGCGTGCCTTTGGGAGCCTTTCTCGATGGCATCCATCCTGAGGATCAGGAGCGTGTGTCGAAGCTCGTTCGGGAGGCACACGCGACAGTTGGGCGGTTCGGGGCACAGTTTCGTACCGTTCGTCCCGACGGTTCCATCCATTGGGTCTCCGCGCGCGGACAGGTCGAGGCAGACGCTGAAGGTCGAGGGGTTCGCTGCCTCGGCATGGCCGTAGACATCACAGACGCCCGCATCGAAGAGTCTGATGATGAAACACGTCTCAGTGTAATCGAACGTCTTGTCGACAGCCTCATCGCACTACGCAAACTGTTAGCCCGAGATGAAACCAGTGTCCTCAATCATCTGATCGATATGCTCCTTCTTGAGCTTGGAAGCGAATTGTCGAAGCCTAAGCGCGAACCTCGCATAGATCAGCTGCACTGAGAATTGATTTTTTCGTACGGCTTCGAAACGATCAACGCGAAAACGCTGCCAGCCGGGAAAAATTGTGCTTGGACTTTGCAACAGTGTGAGCCGTAGAACATTATTCCATCATTGACCTCGTGCTGAAGCTTGCGGGACCTCGTGACGGAGGCTGTGTCTAGCTTTGCCCTAGCCACTATGCGGCTGCACGAATGGGTTCGTAGCCGCCGCAGATCCGAGCCTTCCATGAAGCAGCCTCTCGCACGATCCGACCTCATCTTGCGCCGGATCGCAGAGACATTGGGGGTCCCTCCCGAGACGTTTGCCCAGGGAGTGGAACGTCCGGTAGTGGACCCTGCTCAATCGACTGCCTTGCTTCAGGCCTTCCTGCAAATCAGTGATCCGGAAGTACGCAAGAAGTGCTTGGCCTTTGTGGAAGAGGCTGCTGCTTCATCCACATCGCGAATGCCCTGAACACCTTCTAAGGGAATGAACCGCATCAGACTCGATGCAATTGCCCTTCGATTGGTGCGGGTGCTTCAGAGGAGTTCAGGCGGGCTTGCATCACCTGGCCGACTGTGAATGCGAGCAGGAGCCAGCCCGGGGGGAGTTGCTGAAGGCGCTGAGAACAGGGGGAGCCATGACCTTCGAGGAGCAGGCTGCCGAACTGACGCAACTTGAAGCCACAGCAAAAAGGCGCGGTATCTCCGAACGTGAATTTGAGAGAATTCTGGTCGACGTGGCGGTTCAGATAGAGGGATCGGCGAGGCCTTCGTCGCCTGAGGAGATGCTGGCCGAGATCAGGCGCCGGATTATGCCGCCACGAACGAAGAACCCGCCACGGTCGGAGCCGGGCGGGTGAAGTCAGGAGAGGACTCCCAAGGAAGGAATGAGCCTGCCTTGCACGTGAGATGCCAGAGCGCTCCAACGTGTTAGCGGGCACTAGGCAGGCCGCCGATCAGGTAAAGGCCGCTTGGGCGATGTGCCTGGAGGTAAAAGAACGCAATACGTCAAGAGGACGGTAGGCTTACGCGTTCGTGGTGTTGAGCCTGCCCACCCACCTGCAGTTGCGGGAACTACAACTAGCGGCGCAACTCGACTTCCCACGCTTCTGCGGCATCAGAAATCACAGCAAGTCTGGTCCCACGCTGGCCATGGCGTGCTCGGCTCGACAGCTTCCGCCCTAAACGGGTCGTGCGCCTACCGTAATCACTTTGCGAGAACGAGGCATATCGAAGTTTACTTCTTCGGGGCGCCTCCACTTGAAAGGCCGCGTCCTTCTCAGGTGGTTCGCTGATGGTTGCGCGCGCGATACGAGACAATGGCACTCTCGGTTCTTTCTGCATACAACTGGAGCATACCAAATCGTAAGCATCGGGCATTCGAGGCCGCAAGACAAAAGCTTCCATCGCTTTTTTTGCTCTTGCGCCAAGTTTTTCTAGTACAATAAGGCCAGGATCTGGAAGGCGATAGGGGCCACTTCCAGTTCCTGAGAGGGCTTGCTGTCCCACGACAAGAGCCAAGCACCCTACTGCTACTCCGAATTGTATCGGTATACGCATCCGCTTGAGCTTTCGTGGGCAAGTGGTGCTTTTGGTATGCTCCTTATGGTTAATTAATTTCTACAGATTTAAAATCTCGCGCCTTGGTTGTGAGTGCATACCACGAGAGCAGCAAAACGTGGGCAGACGGCGGACGGGGTTCAGTGCGTAGAAACGAGAAGTCCGGCGCGGCTCATGTCCGCGGGGCTCCGGATCGCGAACCGACCCAGGATCAATGGGTGCCGCTAGTACTCGACATTTCCGAGTTAACCGAACGCCGAGGCTATCGAGGGTCCAGCGAGACAGGCCAGCCCGAGCCGCAACGTCGGCGCTACAACAAAAATCGTTGTGTCGGTGTGATTCGTATCAGAACAGCTGTGACACAGCGTTTCCAACAACTTTCATCCCGCAGGGCTCCCATTCGGGTTCGTATCCAGCATTCCGCCGGATTGTCATTCGCATACGGTCGGAGAAGCTTGTTCCACCGACAGCGAACCTCACGTCCCTTGGGCGGCTGTAGATGGTCATCGATAGCTTCTTATCGTCGACAAGGCCGTCATAACTGTTGATCATTGTTGATAGTACATACCATCCGGCGGCTGTTTGCGGCTTTCGAATGTTGGCGTCTACGTCTCCCACGACCTCCTCGAAAGCTTTGTAGTCACCGATGATGTACGATTGCAGGATTAGTAGCTGCTCTCCCCCAGAGATATCATCACGCAGGAGCAGTCCCTTGGGCCGTATTGTCGTGCGCACTGACGCTTCTGTGTAATTCTGCCCACAGACGGCAATGATGCAGATGGTCGACATTTGGGCTTCCGCCGGTCGCAGAACGAACCAGGAGCAACCGGCTTGTAGCACAGTATTTGGGTGGGAGATGAAATCCAGGCAGCGCCCGGCATGGTCAAGCGCCCAACCATCTCGTCCCGTGAGAGGGTTGTGCCCTGCTATTTGGCGTTCTGCCAGAGCGCCGTAACAGCTCGAAGGGCGGTGTCGCCGGCCGCCTCTGAGGCCCCCTCAGATCCGAAGGATCGCACTGATCGCTGCAGCACCTCCTTGTCCTTCCAGATCGTCCAGTCGAACCGACCGGGCTCCGTTGCGGACGGTGTGACCCGCAGGGAATGGGGATTGGGAGTGAAGATGATCATAGGGATCATATGGGGACGCGCAGGTGTTTTTCAGCCATGCGGCGACAGGCCTGCACTCGGGAGATTGAGCTATTTCTTCTTACGTGCCGTCTTCGTGTCTGCCTTCAAGTTTGCTTGCTCCTGAGCGAGCCTCAGGGCCTTGAGGCGAACAGTTTTGTCCTCGGTGGCCTGCTGGGTTGCGTCGTAGTCAGCTCGTGCCTCTCCTCCTGCACGAGCCCTTTCCAGATGCTTGGCAGCCTTCGTTTCGCGGCGATCCTGCGCACCACTGTCATCGGTTGGCATGGGGGCTCGGCTTCCTACTGGTGATGATCGGGACGGCGCTACCGTTGACTTAACCATGTCCGCCACGCGACATGGCATGTCTGGCTGCGCTCACCCTCGGGTGAGTCGTGAGCCGGCATCAGGAGAGATCACCGCCGCGAGATAGCCCCTGAAACGACTACGGCCCCCCAGTCGCCAAACTGGAGGGCCGCAAATTCGATGGGCCTGTGAGGCCACGTGCAACTCCTCACAAGCCACACGGCACCTTCGGGTGTCAAGTGAGAACGCCAATTCTCACGTCGAGAAGTCGTGCCTGGACCGGATCGCGGCCCGTAAAGGGACCGAGGACGATGTTTCACGCTGCGATTGCTGCCGTGATCGAGGCTGCGCGCACGTTCGCGCAGATGGACGAGGCAGGCCGCCAGCTTTGGCAGGGACATGCCTCGGGCGCTCTGAGCGACGAGGAGGCCCAGGCACTCGCCGAGCGCCTCCACGAGCGCCGCCACGCGAACAGGGAGCCCGTCCGTCCCGTTGGCGTTGTCGCCGGCCGGATCAGCATCTTCCCGCCGCGCAGGAGCCCCAGGAGCCCTGACCGGATCGCATCACGGGATCGGCGCCGGTTGCTCGCCTGTTCCGGTCCCATGCCGCCAGCCCTCGCCGCACGCTTCACGGAAGGGCAGCGGGCCGTCCTGAAGATCGTCGCGGACGAGATCGCGGCGAACAGGGAATGTGGCCTGTGCATCGACGCCATCGCAGGGCGGGCCGGGGTGTGCCGACGCCTGGCGCAAGGTGCGATCCGTTTGGCCGAGGGTGACGGGCTGCTCACCATTGAGGAGCGCCGCCACCAGGGCCGGAAGAACTCACCCAACCTCGTCCGCATCATCAGCCGCGAGTGGCAGGCGTGGATCGCCCGAAGCGGCAAGCAGAAACGACAGGACGCCACAGTCGCAACCCTCGAAACGGGGGAGCACGCCAGATCGGGCGAGCGCGCTGCCGAGGCACCCGTCAAGCCGATAGGGTGCAAAGCGATGCGCCCCACGGGTAGCCTGTTAATTCTGAGGACGGTTTCGCCAGCGAAAACGGGTAAGAGGCTGCCGAAGCAGCAGAGTTTTGCCCATCGATAGCGCAATCTCCGACGGCCTTCAGACAAGCAAGGACCTGCGCAGCAATGCGTGGTACTGCTTCAGATTGTCGTCGGTGAGTGGTTCGCGCTGTGCGCGCCCCTACTGGACGGCAAGCACAGGCGGGCATGCGATGCGTGACGAGCCGAAGATCATCCCAGACGTGGCCAAAGGCCCACCGCATTGGCACTCAGCGGTCTCGGGCATCGGAGCCTCTGCGATCATGGCCGCCGTTTGGGCGATACTGATCGTGATCGCACTACTGTGGCTTAGCGCTCTGGTGTCGAAGCTTCTGCCCTGAGCCGTATCGGACTTGGAGCAGATTGCGGCCGGCAGAGCCCGAGCAGCCATGCGTAGAGCACGGAGGGCTGAGCGCTTTGCCGAACGATGCCAACAGCCCAGCCTGTCCTTGCATCAAAGATCTCTCCCGCAGATGCGCCAGCACCGGTCCCGACCGGCGTGAGGCTGCGTCAGCATCGAGAGCACACGATGACAGGCGTGCGCGTGCCAGTTCCCTGCGCATCGCCCGTGACGCCTCGGCCGGGTGATCGTGTGAGGGTCTGCGATGCGGAGAACAGGAACCGCAACGCAGGCCCATAGCCAACAGGGTTCTCTCGGAGGTGGGCGCACCGGGGATAAGCTCGGTCGAGCCTCATGCGTGGTATTCCTGCTGCATCGCCCGCCGTCCTCGACTGCTACGCCCAAGCCGTCGTCAGGATCGTGTTCATGCCCAGCCCCTCAGCCATCATCGTCAATGCCTGCCAGTCCGGCTGCGTCGTCGCTGGGCTGTTCGTCCTGGCCGATGCCTCCGCTCGCACGCAGCTCCAGCAGGCCGTGATCGCCTCCCGGACCTCTCAGGTGGACCGGACGCCTACAGATGCAGGCCCCCGCGTGTGGGTCGTTCCCCTGGACAGGCAGCGCCTGACCGCAACCATCGCGATGATCGGCCACACCGACGTAGAGCGAGCCAGCATCGACTAGGTCGGAGCGGGCCGACGCCGCAGAAGCCCTCGGACGAGGCGGAAGGGCAGGAGTGCGACCTTCAGCAGAGCGCCCGTCACCAAAACCACGATGACCGATACGATGGCCGCTAAGACGTTGATCAAGCGCGTCCCTCCCTCCACCAGGCTGAAGCGTTAGAGGCGTTCATCCCCTCGCGACTGCCGGCATAGGATCGGCTACGAACGAGGCGGGACTAAGGGGACGTCCTTCGTTCGCCTCCTCCATGGACGCGGCCTGTTGAGGCCTTAGGCCGTGATGTGGCTCTGCAAGGCGCTCGTATCTCGGATCAACCAGGTCGCGGACGAGGTTGCCAAGTTTTGAGGGCAGATCCCATGTCCGAGCATCCAAGATCCCAGTCCGATCCGATCGATCAGGGCGCTCACGCCCGCGCTCATGGTCGGAAGCGCGAATGCTGTCCCTACCCGTCCGGCACCGAGGAGCGGGAGGCTTGGTTGGAGGGCTTCACCGGAACACCGCGAGATCGCCCCAGGGATCTGCCGCAGAGTTGAGCCCGAACTGGCACGTTCCTCTCTTGTCGAACGTTGGCGACGGAAGGGAACGGTCATGGCCCAGAGCATTCTGTCTGAAACCGAGCACGCCCTCACGAGTGCGGATCGGCGTTGGCGAACCGAAGTCGGTCGCAGCTTTGGTGCGGATGGGGTTCTGCGCTACGGCCACCTGCCACAGGCGCGAGGCGAACCAGAGACCGCGATGCGACGCGCCTTCGAGGCTCGGCGGGAAGCCATAACCGCTTGGCGGCAGGCCCGGCGTCCTCTGCCAGCCTGAAGCAAACTGCCGTTGGTCTGCCGCTGATCGGCTAGGCTCAAGCCTCGTGCTCATCCGCAGCAATTCATGCCCGCAAAATGCTCGGAACGAGCGTTCAGGCGGCTGCTGGCCGGGGCTTTCTCCCTGTGAGGGTAAGTCCTCCGCGAAAGCACCAGCGGCCCCCTGAGCGTTCTGAGGTGCTGGAAAAGCCCCGCCGTTGGGTCGCCGCCGGTCGGATGCCCCCGCCATCGCAGCGAAGTTCACACTCGGCGAGCAAGCCGCCTAGCCGTGATCGCGTTCGAGGTTTCCAAGCGCCAACTGTGCGACAAGTCTCTCCGCGAGATCGGGGACGTGGCGGGGGTCAACTCCTCCACCGTCAAGGGCGCGATCCGGCAGGCCAGGGCGCTCGGCCTCCTCACGGTTCAGGAACGCCGCCTGTCGCGCTACCGCAACGACATCAACGTAGTGCGGATCGTCGGCAAGGCGTGGCTCGCCTGGATCGACCTGCGCGGCGCCAGGGGTGGGGTTCAGCGTCGGACGGGCACAGATACCAGTGATCTACGAGAAGCCCCTAAGCGGGCTTCCCGGGCTGATCGCGGCGCACGAACGCCTAAGAGGCTGCCGAAGGAGAGGAGGCAGGCCTGAAGGGTGTCGCCTTAACCGACAACCCTTCAGGCAGTCAGAACCGCTACCAGCGTGTAGGAGCAGCTTCGCCACGGCAGCGGACGGTAAGCCCACGGTCAGTACGGCAACAACGCGGTAGAGACGACGGTAAGCCCAAGGGTATCACACCACACGCACTGAAGCTGAACCGAGGAGGTTGCAGACCCCGGATTGCGCCGGGTGCCTCGTCGCGCCATCTTGAAACCATGCTGCGGTCCGTGGACCACGACCCCGACAATCCGAGGGGACTACGGCGCCCCAAGCCACAGCCCCCGCTTCTCAAGGTGCCGATCCAATGGGCTCTGCGCCTCGCGTGGATCGTCGCACAGGGCGGAGTCGTCTTCGGAATGATGTGTACCTCAGTTTCTGGAGCGAGGATGGCTCCAAGATCCCACACACGCCTCAGGGGTACTTCTACAGTTCGTCCATGGGGTCCCCCTGCTCATCGACATCATCAGCGGCCTGTGGGCCTAGCGCCCCGAACGGTTCGGAACGTTGCCGGACGCGGCGCTAGAGCCCGGGTCGCCCAGGAGCCGGATCAGGAGGCATTGCGCGTCAGGGTGACTATGGCCGGACTCCCTAGTTTCCTACGAAGCACTACCCCTCGAACCACCAGAGTTTCGCCTGCTGTCGAACGAACCGGGACTTTACAGTGAACAGAAGAGGATTATACTGGAAAGCATAGCCCGCTCCCCCATGGAGCCGCGGGCCGGGTGACTAGCCAGGTCAGTTCCGGGTTCCTGCGATAAGCCGGATGGCACCGGCATGAAGCGGCGATTGATGCCGCAGGAGTGGGAACGGGTCGCCCCGACCCCACAGACAACTGGTTCTGCAGATCGATGTGCAGCCGGTTCGTTCCGCGTCAGACCTCGGCAGAGGTGAAGCGGCGAGTAAAGGCCGACCGCCTGACCCCGGCCTCCCCGACAGGGTTTCGTCCATCGGTTTATGTGACCAATACGCCGGCTCCGGCACGTCAGGTCGCAGGCTTCGTCGATTGCAGGCGAAGCTATGCCCCCCATCCACCTCACCTACACATCAGGGGCGCTAAGCAGACAGGAAATGACACTCGGCTTTGAAACGCGAGGAGGTCGATCCATGGCAAGACCGAGAAACAAGATGGTTGTCGAAAAAACACTCTCTCCCGTTGTCACAGAGCCCTACAAGCTGACACCGGCCGAAAAAGTAGCCTTGTCACGCTACATCGCACGCAACAATCAGCGTCCCCCGGCACGCATCCGAGTTGACCGAGGTAAAGCGGGCATCACGACCCAACCTGATCATTCCAACTTGGCCACCGGTTCGGTCAATCTCATGAATGCGCTCGGTACAGCGAGCCTTCCTTTCATGAATGGGCTACTGAGTCAGATTGCGAACGTAGCCAGCCATGGGCCAGAACCTGATGAAGCCGGCATCAACTTCGTGCTTTCGGTCGTCGATGGGATCAAGCCTAAAGACGAGATCGAAGCGATGCTTGCATCGCAGATGGCGGCCGTACACCTCGCGACCATGACGTTCGCGCGACGCTTGGCTCACGTAGAGAACCTGCCACAGCAGGAAGGTGCCGAACGCGCTTTCAACAAGCTCGCCCGGACCTTCACCACCCAGGTCGAGGCGCTCAAGCGCTATCGCAGTGATGGCCAGCAGACTGTGAGGGTCGAGCGTGTCACCGTCGAAGCCGGGGGTCAGGCCGTTGTGGGGTCGGTCCGTGCTTCCTCCACCGGAGGGAGGGTCTCCGAATGAAATCTGCGGACAACCCCATGCAAAGGGCAATGCACGCTTCGCCCCGATGCGGCGCCAGAACACGAGGCGGACGTCCCTGCAAATCGCCGGCGATGCCGAATGGGCGGTGCCGGATGCATGGAGGCACCTCTCCTGGTGCTCCGAGGGGTCAAAAGAACGGTATGTACCATCACGGACGCTACACGGCGGAGGCAATCAAAGCGTGTCGTGAGATCAATGCCTGGATCCGTGCCATGCGCGAAGCGGCACAGGATATTCCATAGGACCTTGGTCCGCAGAGCAGCTCGTCGCTCACCACGATCGTCAGTGAACATTACAGTGGCTGATAGAGCCCTCAAAACAGGTCACCCATGGCCTTGCGGCGAAACAGGGTACGCCAGCGACGGTTCTGGTGCTCGGGGCAATCGTGGTTCAATCTCTACAGGCCATGACAAAGGCAGCCGCCGACCGGTGAAGGCGCTCCAAACTCTAACATCCAGGGTGCAGGGAGGCGGCGGGTCAGACCATCGCCCAAGCGAGCACGAGAATGCCACTCAGGAACACCCCGTAGGTGACCACTAAGGCGGCGACCTCGCGGTGCTGGCGTAAGACGGAGCGGGTGAGTGACATCGGGCGGGACCAGGAGTAGGTGTGCTCCCTCTGTCTGATCAACCAATTATGCCGATGCGAGGGCTCTAATTGCCCAATTCACGAGAAACATCCGCCGTAGCGTAGCAGTCACATGAGTAGTTGGACGCGCGGCTTTGGCCGATTTGTCGATACCCTGACTTAGCGAGCGTCCGGATCGCTGATCGCGCCAGCCACCGCAGCTGTCAGCGCCACGGTCAGAGCTGCGGTCATCATGCCGATGAAGGTCGCTGTGATCATGTCTCCGGCCCTTTCGAAGTGTGGCTCGGGCGCACCAGAGCCGCTGAATTTCGATATGCCTACTAATTCGTTTACGAGGCGTTAACCCTTACGTAACCCCTTCCGAGTGGAGCAACGATGGCCTTCGCGTGCACAATCCCTGCGGTGGCCACTGTCCAACAGGACGACACAACCGTGCGCATTACGCGGTGGGATTTCGAGCCTGGCGCAGTCACTGGATGGCATGAGCATGGATGGCCCTACTTTGTCGTGATGCTGGTTGCCGGCATTTTGCGAGTTCATGACGGGGATCAGGTGACTGACACTTCACTGGCGGCAGGACAGGCGTACAGTCGGCCCGCCGCCATTCGGCACGACGTGATGAATGGCTCCAATCATCCAATTACTTTTATCGAAATTGAGGTAAAACGCCCTGAAGCTTTAGTAATTTCACAAGGTATTTAATTCGGTGCGGACAGGGTTACACTGAAAACTAGGGCTGGCATCCAGCACTCCTGAAATGGGTGCGGGCTCCCCATTTCTAGATCGCACATTGTTAGGGACCATCCGGTAGGAGGTAGCAATGGGGTCACACGACGTGATGGGAGTGCTCACATTGGACGCGTACAGCCGCGAAGAGTGGAAAGCGTACTTCGATGCCGTCGCCCTGATCCCCAAGCCACACACTGCGCGGCGGCGTGCCAGTGCTATGGCGAAGCTCTGCCCCTATGCGGACGTGGCTGCAGCCGGGCTAGCGACGGTCAAGGCCGCCATCAAAGCCGCCGAGGACATGGCTGGTCCGAAAGACCGCGCCAAATGGCATTAGAGAGTGCTGGCCGGCTTGAGCGTACCTGTGGTGCTCGGGGAGTGCATGCACCTTGAAGACGCAGAAAGCGGCTGGCGAACTCCTGAAACGGCTTCACAGCAGCCGAAACGCGCATTGAAGGCGTAGGTGTGAGCCCTCTGGCTGAAGTTCTCGGACGTAACAACCTCAATGCTTCTTAATATCGTCCGCAACCTCGTGCTCATGATGCGGGATCTGGGCAAAAAGCCGGTCGCCGTGCAGAGTCCACGCGCAGAGGAATAGCACTCCTCCGAAGAACGCGATTGGATAGAGCAGACTGACCGGTTTAGAATTCGGCATGGACGGCAACTTCTGACCTAGTATCGTGGTGCGCTAGCCGGAGCTGGAAAGAAGGGCTGAGAGAACATCCTCAGCCCTTCATCATCACGGGTGACTGAAAGGCTTACTGGCGCGGCCCCTGCGTGTTCCCGTGTGCGCCCATTCCAACGCCGGTGTTGGAGCTTGAACCCGTCCCGCCACCCATGTTGCCCGCGCTACCATCACGGCCACCGACCGTGCCTGTGGCATCGCCAGGCGCCATCGTGGCGGAGCCCGTCGTGCGCTCCATGCTCTTCTCGGAGTTGCTCTTCACGCTGCCAGGATTGTTCATGTTGCCTTCCGAGCTTCCGCCGCCAGCAGGCGTCTGAGCGAAGGCAGAACCAGTCAGGCCCAGGGCGAGCGAGGCAGCGAGGGCGAGTGTCGTGGTGCGCATGTGCGTTTCTCCGAATGCTATGAGTTCGACGTGCAAACGCATTCCGTGAGTTCTTCGTTCATTAGGGGCAGAGCGCAGGCGCAAGGAAAGCCTTGACGCTCATGCGCCCGCTACGAGAAGCTAGGTAGGAGACGAATATTTAGCGAGCGCCGATGCCAGACCTGCCTAGCCACCTTCGTGACCGAGCCGAGACAAAAGCGGCTAGGACCGCTGATCGGGAACGGAACGCGCAAGAGGTTTGGGCTGAGGTTGAGGCAGAGCAGAAAGCCCGTGAGGAGAAGACGGAGCGCCTCAAGGCACTGCGCCTTGCCCAGGAGACGAAGACCTGAGAGGGAAAGGCCTCTTTACCGATGTTGCGACGGTTGCGGAACTATCTCACGGGAGCGTCTGCCGTAGAGGCTGCGACGATGAAGGAATTGCGGTCGATCGAAGACCGGTTCCTCAAACGCGTTGCGTCGCTCGAACAACGACTGGCAGCAGCGGAGCAGTCTTTATCTCTGATGGGGCAACGTGTTGCGCGTATTGACGGCCGCACTTCGACATTAACCAGAAGCTCTGCCGAATTGAGCGCCGTTCAAGGAGTTCCTGAAGCAGTCATAGAAACCCGCTCCCCAAGTGATCCTTGAAGGCGTCGGCCCAACGGATGTAACTCGCTAGGGCTCTCTCAAGCCCCACGATACCCAAGCCCGCCTTCCGCTGGAGGGGTTTCCTTCGGAGCCTTTTCGTAGTCGCGCTCCTCAGGAGCGCCCATGTCGCCTAGCTCTGAGGCACTAGGTGAGTCTGGCCCCTGTGGCCGGGGGCGGACTGCTGTAGCCGTGATCTCAGCCGCCAGCGCGTCACTGTCGGCATCCCATCCGATGGGCTCTCGGTCATTCAGCAGTGCAAGGTGATGCATACACGCCCGGCTATGTGGACGCATATGCTGGCGATATCCCGATCCGGGATATTTCGGCGAACGACGGCAATAGTGTCACCGCCAAATTTCCGCCGCTGAGTGCGTCTAACGTCATCACCTTCGTTGTGTGCGGCGACTTGGGACGTATAAGCAACACCCCATTACCGGCGGCGCTTTTAGATGTGCTGGAGAGCCTGCCGTTTATCGATGCTGCATCCCCTACCTTGCCCAACGCTCGGGGCGCGTATCGGGAGGGTAATTCCACCTCATACACAATCCGCGTTATCTGTTAAGAAGCCCCATGATGCTCCGCTCGCTCCTCGTCCTAGCCGCTATCGGGGCTCTCTGCCTCGCCTTACCGGCCGCCGCCTTAGAGCGCCCTACACAAGTCCTCGGCCCCATCAAGGCACCCCGCCTCGATGCAGAAGACGTGACCATCACGACTGGAAGCCCGAGCGCGCCGTGCTTATCAACAGCTGGCGCATTCGACCCTGTTGGCAGCGGGGCTTGGGAGCCGACGTGTTTCGGTGCCTTCCTCTCGGCGAATATGGTCATTAAGGTCTATCCGACGCGAGGAGCCGGCCGTGAGGCTGGCAACCCTGTCCCGACCAATCCGCAGTACACCCGATCCCTGATCCAGGGGCAGGGCAACGGCGCCGTGGAGAAGGAAGCCAGCGGTCAATTTATCAACTGGGAGTGTGTGGGTGGTGCCGTATCCGCCGCGAAACTGGACAGCACAAATTGCACCGGTCAGCTTATCAGCGTCCGCACTCGCCCTGGCCTCAACGGCGAGAAGCCACCCACTTCTTGGGGGTTCAACGTCGATGTAGCGATGTCCCAGACGCCGACTCCTGGACAGGTTCACGTCGGGGAGCTTGACCTCAATAACTACACAGGTTGGGACTGTTACGCGGGATCTAACTGCCTCACTACCGGTATGTTCTTGAACGGTATCGGGTCATTCACAAATACCGCTTGGATTTATTCCGGCGGCGGCACTACCGAGAGACGGGGCAACACGGTCACGGTCGCGAATAATACGGTTACAAGAGTTTCAGGCCCAGCCTTTCGCCAAAGCACTTACCGGATCAAGATCAACAACGTCTTCTACCGCGTTGCCTATGTGAACGGCAACACTCTCATTGGACATGTGGCAATTCCTGCCGTGTCTACCGCGACTGCTGCGACGTGGCAAAACGCGATGGTCGCCTACGGCGTCTTGTTCCAGGGTGAGAACATGGCCTCGGAGAGCGATCTGGCCTTGAACACTTCGGCCTACAACGCCGTTCGTGTCGCCGGGAACCACCACGTCGGGCTCGATACGACGGGTGATACTCTGAGCTTCGCCGCCACGGTCGGGGCTGGGCAGAAAGTCTGCCTGAACGGCTTTGATGCGTGCCTCTATTTCTCGAAAGGCACTTTGAAGTTCTCCAATGGCGGCGTCGAGAAGACTGTAACTCTACAGTAAGCGGACGATGGCGGGCTCGACAGGGTCAACAGCGGCGTCTCCTACACGCTGACGAGCTTCGTTGAGAAGCTGACGTTGACCGGCACTTCGGTACTGGACGGCACCGGCAACGCCTCGGCAAACACGCTGATCGGCAACAGTGCCGCCAACGTGCTCGACGGCAAAGCGGGTGCTGACCTGCTCACCGGCGGCACAGGCACGGACACCTTCGCCTTCAGCACGGCTCTAGACTCGGCCAACGTGGATCGGATCACGGACTTCGTGGTGGTCGACGACACCATCCGGCTCGATGCAAGCGTTATCACGGCCCTGACGGCTGGTGCCGTCTCGGCTGACGCCTTCAAGGAGACCTCTGCGGGTGGGGCCATCGATGCGTCCGACCGTATCCTCTACAACAAGGCGACAGGTGCCCTGTCCTACGATGCCGATGGCAGCAGCACCGCCTCCTCGGCCGTGGAGTTCGCCATCCTCGACAACAAGGCCATCCTGACAGCCGCCGACTTCATCGTGTGAATGGCTCTATCTCAGCTGGTTTGGCGTCGATCAGCCCAGCTGGGTTCTGTGGCAGCAAAACGGTCGTTTCGTTGACATGTCACCCAAACGTCGGACTACGTGACAACGAAGGCGGTCGCAGTCATCCGGCGCGGCTCCCGCTCCACAAGCCGTCATCAATCCTACGATCCCTAAACCTACCGCTCCGCACTCCTTCAGTGCGTGTGGTGTGATACCCCTGCTCCTACCGTACTTCTTACCGTATCGCTGCCGTGACCTGCCGCCATCTACCGTCGGTATGACGTGGCCTGCATAGAGGAGCGCGACGCGGTCTCAGCCCCGCCCAATTGTTCGGAAGGTCCGGCATGTAACGGCTCGGGTGTCCTCGGTTCGTGAAGACCCTCAATCTGTCCCATAGATGCTGACGTTGGACACGCGCTGGTGACCTCGATGATCACGTCTGGTGAGATCCGCGCCCCGTAAAGCTACGCCGTTGCGGTTATATGTTGGCCGTGGTCGGGCAAGGGAGGGGCTGATCTTGCGAGCAGCCCCTCTTTGTCTTCAGGCCTATAAATGTTCCAAATTGGAAAGGCCGCTCATCCGCCGCCGATTGATTAGGTATAAGGGGTAACAGTGACCAATCGCACGCTATTCAGCACCAAACGATCACGCAAACATGAAGTCAGCGGCGTTCAGATTTGCGAACGTAACGTTCTGGAGCGTAATTGTGTCGCGCATATCGTAGGTGATGATAACGTCCGCACCGACCTGCTGACTCGCTGCCTGCACGTCGCTGAACGAAGAGAAAACGCCGCCATTGAACGAGATGACATCTCCGCTGCTGTCACTCGCCGCGAAGTCACGGACCAGATCGGAACCGTCACCGCGCCCGAAGTTAAAGGTATCGTTGCCGTCTCCACCAACTAGTTCGTCGTTACCAGCATTTCCGAACAACACGTCGTTTCCAGCTTCGCCGTAGAGCGAGTCGACACCAGCGCCACCTGACAGATCGTCGTTGCCCGCGCCAGCGCCGATGAAGTCATTATCTTCTTCGCCGCGCAGGAAGTCGTTGCCGAACTCACCAAAGATAGTGTCGTCGCCAGTACCACCAAACGCTCTGTCGTCACCCGCACCCGCATTCAGCCGGTCGGTGCCCGTATCGCCAAACATGTTGTCGGCACCATCTTCTCCAAAGAGCGTGTCGTTCCCAATACCACCCGAGACGAAGTCGTTACCGGCACCTGCGCCGATGAAATCGTTGTCGTCTTCGCCACGCAGAATGTCGTTACCGAACTCGCCAAAGATGATGTCGCCGCCCAGGCCACCAAGCACCTGATCGTCTCCGTCACCTCCTAGCAGGCGGTCGTCACCACTGTTACCGAACAGATTGTCGTTTCCAGTATCTCCTGAGACCGTGTCGGCGCCATCCTCACCGTAAAGCGTGTCGTCTCCGTTGCCACCGAAGACAGTGTCGTCTCCTGCGCCGGCACCAATGAAGTCGGCGCCATCGTCGCCGCGCAGAATATCGTTTCCGAGTTCGCCAAAGATGATGTCGTTACCAGAGCCGCCAAGGACCTGATCATCCGCCTCGCCTCCGAGCACACGGTCATCGCCCGCTCCCCCAACGAGGAAATCAGCCGCGCTACCACCAGTGACGATATCGTTGCCTTGCCCAGCATTGACGTAGTGACTTTCGTTTTCCCGTCCAGCAACAGGGCTGAATGTGTCAGCTCCATCCGTTCCCAAGACAACGACGCGAAACTGATCGCCACGTTGGGTGCCTGCCACAAGATCACGCACATCAAACGTTGTACCGTCGCTTGAGGCGACGAAGGTGATACCCTCATCATCAAGGCGGCTGATTGGACCCGTCAGAGTTCCATCGGCAGCTTCTGCCTGTAGGCGGACAGCAAGAAGGGAGTCTTGATTGGTCATGGTGCCGGCATCGAAAGCGTTGCCGTTACCAACCTCGGCGGAGGTAAAGGTCAGACGCACTTGTCCAGCGGCAGCGGTGGATACATTAACCCTGTCTGCCTCATTTCCGAGGTCTACCGTGTCAGCGCCATCCGTCGATACGTTGAAGATTGCAGTATCGATACCAGCACCGCCATTAATGGAGTCGGAGCCTACGCCGCCGATGAAGGAGTCGTTGCCGCCGTTACCGGCCAGAAGGTCGTTACCTGCGCCGCCGACAAGGAAATCGTTGCCGTCACCAGCAGTGACTGTGTCGTTACCCTGACCTGCGTTGTAGTAGAAATCCTGTCCGACGCGGAAGGGTGGGAAAAACGTCAACACATCGTTGCCGCTGGTGCCGAGCACAACGCCCTCGAACGTGTTACCGCGCTCAGTACCTGAGACGAGGTCGCGGACATCGAAAGTGACACCTTGAGTACCAGCAACGAACGTCGTGCCTTCATCATCGTAGCGGGAAGCCGGGCCTGTTGGATCGCCGTTCGCATCTTCAGCCTGGACACGAACCGCAAGCCCTCCATCCTGATTTGCTGCGCTACCGGCGTCGTTGACGATGCCGTTACCCACTTCGGAAGAAGTGAAAGTTAGGCGAACGTTACCGGCCCCGCCGTCAAATCGATCAAACCGAACCGTGTCGTTTCCTGTTCCAAGATCCACTTGGTCAGCGCCATCAGTATAAATATTTACACCGAAGCTATCGTCGCCATCGCCGCCGAGTACGACGTCATCCCCGGACCCGCCGTTAATGGTGTCGTTGCCGCCACCTGTTGAAATGACATCGTTGCCGCCGCCGCCGAATACACCATCGTTCAACAATCCAGTGGTCAGCATGTCGTCGCCGCCACCCCCTGTGATTTGCGCTTGAACGTTTCCAGTGTTGATGACGTTATTGCCAGTGTCAGATAAATTGAAATTCACGGACTCGAAGCCCGCAATGAATGTTCCATCGGAAGCTGTACCGCTTCCATTTGCATCAAGGTTCAGATTGATAGGGGTTGCTGAACCAGCAATTGGACCATTAAAATTGAAGTTTACCTGTAAAAAGTCATTACCATCACCGCCGTTAAGCTGATCGAGCTTTCCGCCGGTAACAAAATCATCTCCTGATCCAGCATTCACTTCATCACGCCTGGGATTGATTGATCCCGCAAATATATTCGCTGGTCTATCAATAGAGTCAATTGTATCGTTGCCACCGAGCCCATTGATGACATCTTCTTCTTCGGTGCCCGTTAGGAAGTTGTCGCCGTTATCGCCATTGATCGTAGCCATTACGTTTTCTCCCTCGCCGACAGCCTGAAATGCTCAAGTGGCTCGCAGGTCTAAGGCTGAGTCTGTAATCACGTGCTGAGACAAAAGTTCTCGTTATCACTTTTATTTGATAATGAATTTTTGCAGAGTTTTTCGGGATTTTCAAAAAAATGGATGAAATATCTCGGATTTATTTTATTCCTCTTCTTATTTAGAGGAACTTGATGACGGAAATACAGTCTGGCATTATATATAATCTTTAGGTAAATCAACGTAGATTTACAAATCAGTTTACAAAAAACAACAGATAAGATCCGAAGGATTGACCAAATTTCTCTACAATATATTTGGCTGTCTCATCTATTATGCTCCGCGGCGATCTCCTGCGGACAGGGCACGCCACAGTAACTTGGATATTCGTTACGATTTGTTAGCAGGTACGAGCCGCTTGCCTCTGGCCTCGGCTGCTTGCACGTTGGCACAGTAGCACTGCCGACCGCTATTGCCTTGCTAGTTAATGTAGAGGGAACGACCGTTTTCCTGGCATTCTCATGGAGCCGGTTTTGAGCACCCTGAAACGGCCGAGTTTCTGTCGGGAAAATATGACCGGATTTCTATTGCCGATTTAACGTAGCTGAACCACTGTCCCGACATGCTTGTCGGATATGCCCGTGTCTCCACCGTGGATCAGAACCTCGACCTGCAGCGCGATGCGCTCACCAAGGCGGGCTGCGAACGCCTGTTCGAGGAGAAAAAGTCCGGCAAGGCCGGGACCAAGCGTCCCGAGTTCGAGGCAGCCCTCGCCTACCTGCGTCCCACCGACGTGCTCGTGGTCTGGAAGCTCGATCGACTTGGCCGATCCCTGGTCGAGATGATGCGCACCATCGACTCTCTTCGGGTCAAGGAGATCCACTTCCGCAGCCTGACCGAGCAGTTCGACAGCGACACAGCGCACGGGCGATTTGCGCTGCAGATGCACGGGGCCATGGCCGAGTACTTCCTCGACCTCAACCGGGAGCGTACTATGGAGGGGCTGAAGGCCGCCCTGGCCCGTGGGCGTAAGGGTGGACGCCCCAAGAAGCTGACCGAGGCCGATCTAGAGGTGGGCCGCGCCCTGCTGCACTCGGGCACCATCTCGATCGCGGCCATCGCCAAGCGCCTCGGGGTGAGCCGGGACACCTTCTACAGCTACTTCCCCCAGGCCCGCACTCGCAGCCAAGCCGCCGCGGCTGTCGCCGCACGGCAGGACTGACGCGCATGCCGATCCGCCGCGAGCACCGCTTCTTCTATCCCATCGACTGGCCCCAGCTCTCAGCCGTGATCCGCTTCGAGCGGGCGAAGGGACGGTGCGAGGTTTGCGCCCGCCCGCATGGACAGCGCGTCTTCCATCTCGGGGATGGTCGCTGGTGGGACACAGAAGAGGGCTCGTGGCGTGATGGGGCAGGACGCTTCATCTGCCTGGCGACCGGAGCCGACGATGTGCTCGGGCGTGTGAGGACCACGCGCGTGATCCTGGCCACCGGGCACCGCGATCACGACACCGCCCACAATGCGAGCGCGAACCTGGCAGCCTTCTGCCAACGCTGCCACATGAACCACGATCGCCCGGAGCATCAGCGCCGTCGCTGGCGCACCCTGTTCCGCCGCAAGGCCTTGGGTGACCTGTTCCGGGGACCGTATCAGCCCCTGTGATGCTTCACGGACAAGCTCGCAAAACGCCAGCTCCGACGTGGCGTGTTCAGATCGCCGGTCGAGGTCCAGGCGGCCATCAAGCGCTTCATTGCTGAGAGCAACGGCGCCCCAAAGCCCTTCGTTCGGACCGCCGACCTGTATCACATCATCAAACCGCAAAGCGCGGGCACCAAGCGTTAGACTCGCATAAATAGCGAAGAAACTCGTATGTCAGTTGAGTCGAGAGCGAATATAAACCTGTTGTTAACGGGTAGGGCGCGATGATGATCATCTGTCATCAAAGTATTTAGTTAAGGCTGAAGTGCGGATTTCAATCACTGGGTGTCAATATCTCCTGAAAGATTTCGAAGGTATTCTGCAATGCTCTTCCGTCGTAAGCGCAATCCAATAGCGGAAGACAGCGCAAAGCTAGCCGCACTGGAGCGATCCCAGTCAGTGATCGAATTCGATCTTAGTGGGACTGTTACTCGGGCCAACGAGAATTTTCTGTCCGTACTTGGGTTTAGCGCAGATGAGGTCGTTGGACAGCACCATCGACGCTTTGTCGAACCGGCTATGCGGGACAGCCGCGCATACATTGCGTTTTGGGAGAAGCTGCGGGCTGGCGAGTTCCAGGCTGGGCAGTTCAAGCGCATCGGAAAGGAAGGCCGCGAAGTCTGGATCGAGGCATCCTACAACCCAATCTTTGATCGTCACGGCAAGCCCTACAAGGTCATCAAATCTGCGGCCGACATCACACCACAAAAGTTGCTTGATGCGGATCACAAGGGACAGATAGCGGCCATCCATAAAGCTCAGGCCGTCATCGCCTTCAGCCTCGAAGGCACCATCATCGAGGCCAACGAGAACTTCCTAACGGTTGTAGGCTACACGTTGCCCGAGATCGTCGGTCAGCATCACAGGATGTTCGTCGATCCAGCTTTCCGTGACGATCCCGTTTACGCTGCGTTCTGGGCCAAGCTGCGCCAGGGTGAGTACCAGAAAGGGCAGTTCAAGCGCATCGGCAAGGACGGTCGAGAGGTCTGGATCGAAGCTTCCTACAATCCCATCCTTGATGCGAGCGGGCGTCCATACAAGGTCGTGAAGTTCGCCACTGATATCACAGCGCAAATCGCTCTGCTGACTGACCTCAAACGCCTGATCGAGCAGAACTTTACCCAAATTGACGGCGCTGTTCTGCATTCCTCGGAAAAGTCGAGGTCCGCGACCTATGCGGCGGGCTGTACCGCCAACAACGTGCAGACCATGGCCGCTGCCGCCGAAGAACTGGCCGCCTCCGTCAACGAAATCTCGCACAGCATGAGCAAGGCTCGTACTGCAACGGATGATGCACATGCGCAGGTGGAAGCAGCGGGTACGGTTATACAGAAGCTCACGGACACCGCGACGGCTATGAGCGGCATCGTAGCCCTGATCCAGACCATCGCCAGCCAGATCAATCTGCTAGCCCTGAATGCAACTATTGAGGCGGCAAGGGCTGGAGAGGCAGGACGCGGTTTCGCTGTTGTCGCCCAGGAGGTGAAGAACCTTGCAGCACAGGCAGCCCGTGCTACGAACCAGATCTCAAGTGAAATCGACAGCGTACAGGCAGCCTCCACGCAGGTTGCTGGTTCGCTTGGGACGATCCGAGGATCAGTCGAAACTATGCGCGACTACGTAGTCAGCACGGCTGCTGCGATTGAGGAGCAGAGCGTGGTGACGCAGGAGATGTCGTCGAGCATGCAGGGAGCGGCCGAGGCGGTTCAAGCCATCTCACAGAACGTGCAGGCGATTTCGACATCCATCAACGAGGTCTCACGAGCTGTCAACACGACGAAGGAGGCTGCTCGTGTACTTGCTCGTTGAGAGTGCGAGCAGCATAGCTCGAGAGTGCACGATCAAATGTCAAACAGCGACAGCGCGAGGAGCATGATCTCATGGTGCTTGCGAATGACCAAACCTCTGCTCCAGACGTAATTAGGATACGACAAACTCTCCAAGTGAGCGTGGCAAAGCTCATGGATGCGCAAGATTACCTTGCAGGACAAATCGCTGCCTTAACTTCGATTGAGCATCAAGTTAGGCTTTTGGCGCTCCGCGAGACCAGTCGCTGTGTCAACGATCATGCAGACGTCGAAGAGCTTCGATATCTACGTGACCTCCAAGATCAAACAAACGCGAACTTTCGTCAGATGCGTGAAAGCTACGATACGCTTAGCACTCAGCTTGCTAAGCTAATGATGCAACACGAATGGCTCTACGATGCCACCTTTGCTCAAGGTGGGAAAGGATCGGCGGATACGGCAGATGCGGCGCTACCAGATATCAAAAGGGAAAGATCTTCAAGCGCAACACTTCCACAACCTTGAGCTGATCGGTTAATGCCGAGCTACAATGCATCGCCGCAACCTTTCGCGCTTGTCGTCGAAGGGAACGCGCACATACGGAATGATGCCGTCGACATTCTTCAACGGGCTGGGTTCCGAGTTCTGGATGTGGCGACAGGCGACAAAGCATATGAGCTTGTGCGCCAGTATGGTCGAGAGTTCACCCTGCTCTTCACCGCTGTGGTGCTCGATGGGCAGCTCGACGGGTTCGCGCTGGCTCGTGCTGCCTCATCGCACCACCCGCATATCAGCATCGTGGTAGCCTCGGGTCGCGAGCGTCCCCCTCGTGGTGAACTGCCAACGACGGTGTGCTTCATCCAGAAGCCATTTGATGCTCAGGCCGTCCACGATCATCTCATCGATGCAGGCCTGATGAGCAGATGCAGTATGCCTGGATCGGTGGCATCTGGGTGCGCGAAATAACGACTACAACCGATATCGGAAGTTGCTTCCTTGAACAGCCGGGAGCAAGCCAGCAAGCGGTCGTGATAGCAAGCTGGCGAGCAAAGAAAGGAGCCCGATTGCAAGCCCCCATTCTCCCGCGCCAGCTGGATCACTTGCTGTTACGGATCACGAAATCGCGGATGGCTTCCTCGCAGATGTCCTGAATGGTCCGGTCCTGTTCGACCGCGATCAGCTTGAGCCGCTTCCGGGTTGCCGGATCGATCCGCGTTAGGATCTGAACGCGCGTATCCCGCTCACCAGCGCGTGGCGACTTCTCAGGCGCAGCAGGCGTTGAGGCTTCAGCCTCGCCTAGGGGCATGACAGCTGGGGCCGCTTTCCGCACGAAGCGATCACTGAGGCTGTCCAGGGTCGGGCGCGGTTTCGTGCTCATCGGGGCTTCCTCCCATCCTGCGCCATGCGGGCTTCAATCTCGCGCCACAGGGCCTCAACTTCCCCGGCAGCCTTCCCGCCGGGTTCGTGCTCGTTGACCGTCGAGCCGGTCAGGATCGCGTGCGACATGCTCACCCGGTTCGCGACGACTGACGCGGCGACGGTTGCGCCCATGCTGGCGAGCGCGGCCCGAGCTTCAGCGACGATCGCAGGTTCGGCTGACCCGGTGCGCGGAGGCGAGTGGTTGATGACCGCGAGGGGAACCTTGCCCACCCGCTCGGCCAGTTCCAGCGTCGTCGCCACCGCAGCCAGGTCGAGCGGTCCCGGCCGGGTCGGGACGAGCACCAAGTCAGCAACTCGCATTGCCCCTAGAATGCTGTCCTCGGCATGGGGCGGCGTGTCGATGATGACACGGGCGATCCCTTCCCGCTTCGCCGCTGCGACAAGCTCGGGCAATTCCCGCGCATCGGCCTCAATCAGGTTCGGTACGTCGGCCTCGCGCAGCCGGTGCCACCATGCAAGCGACCGTTGCGGATCGGTGTCGAGGAGGAGTGCCGGCCGTCCTTCCTCGGAGGCAAGCACGCTTAGATGCATGGCGAGCGTCGTTTTACCGACTCCACCCTTCCGAGCCGCTATCGTGATGACTTGCACACCCGCTCCCCTGTGATCCTGTCCCGGAGCCAACAGGCCATCGTGATTGCGAGAGAGGCTGTCAACAGCCTCCCAAGCCCGCACGATGGCGTGCGAGCATGAACAATTGCTTGCGAGCCCGATGGCCCCCGAGCTGTCAAAATAATGAAAACGCTAGCCATCAAGATAGAGAGCTGGTGAGATAGCTTGATTGCGATGGGATGATCAGGGCGGCCGTCGCCGGGGTCTAAGAGCGCCTAACAGAACGGCACGGAGCTGGAAGTTCCGCGTTGGTTTGGCATGGCCAGACCGCTTCTCCCCGATGATCTCTGGGATGAGATCGCTCCGCTCCTCCCGCCGCCTCGGCCTCGTCCGAAGGGCGGGCGTCGTCCCATTGAGAACCGGGCCGCACTGACGGGCATCCTGTTCGTGCTGCGCTCGGGCCTGTCGTGGGAGATGCTGCCGGCCGAGATGGGCTGCGGCTCCGGCATGAGTTGCTGGCGGCGGCTGCGGGATTGGCAAGCGGCGGGCGTGTGGAGCCGCCTCCATCACGTGTTGCTGGAGCGTCTGCACGCGGCCGGGCAGATCGACTGGAGCCGGGCTTGCCTGGACAGCGCGTCTGTCCCAGCCAAAAAGGGGGGCCTGCCACCGGCCCGAACCCGACGGACCGGGGCAAGCCAGGCACGAAGCGCCACCTCGTCACCGACGCGCGCGGCACCCCGCTGGGCTTCTGCCTGAGCGGGGCCAATCGGCACGACAGCGTCATGATGGCGGCCACCCTCGATGCCATCCCGCCCCTGCGGAACGGCCGCCGCGGCCGACCGCGACGCCGCCCGGACAAGCTGCACGCCGACAAGGCCTACGATGCCGGACCCCGTCGGCACGAATGCCGAGCCCGCGGGATCGTGCCGCGCATCGCTCGTCGTGGTGTCGAGAGCAGCGAAAAGCTCGGTCGCCACCGCTGGGTGGTCGAGCGTACCCACGCCTGGTTCAACCGCTTCCGCCGCCTGCCCGTCCGCTACGAGCGACGCGCCGACATCTACGAGGCTTTCACAAGCCTCGCGGCAAGCCTCATCACCCTCAACCAGTCCAGACGGTTCTGTTAGGCGCTCTAAGCCGCTCCTGCGCCCGGTCGAGATCCGCAAGCGCGCCCTCTACCCGGGCGAGCCAACGTGTTGCCGCGTTGGCATCGCCGCGCGCATTCGCCCGAGCGAGCCCGGCCGCGATCTGTCGCAGCCGCCATGTCTCGAAGCTCATTCGAATGAGCCCCGCTAGGGATGGCAACGGCTCGGATTGCGTGATGGCAGGAACGACACGCATCAGCAGGCCACCACGTAGAAGACTTTAAGGACGGCAGCGGTGACGACGTTGCCGCGCCCAGCCTCGTGGCCGGCATCACGGAGGAGGGCGCATCGCAGGCGCTTCAGGCGACCAACGCCACGAGCGACGGCGGGGAGGCCGAGGGCCAGAGCGGCGCGCATGGTGATCCAGGTTTTCATCGAGCAGCATCCTGTTCGGCATCGGAGGAGGAGCCGCGCAGCCAGATGATTTGCGCGGCGTGATGGTTCTCGGGCGCGCCGAGGGAGATGTCCGCGTCGGCGCCGTCCTCCCGATCGGGGTCCCCCTCGATCTGGTCGAGGAGCGCAATCAGCCGGTCAGCGGTATCCAGGGCGGATTGTGCCGCCGTCTCGATCTGGCGCCGGACATCGGCCGGGGAGGGCGCCCGGAGGGCAGCAGCGGCAGCCGAGCGGCGGCTCGACGCGAAGGTGTGAATGTTGCTCATGGGATTACCCCCGGCCCGTGACGGAGGTCCGCAGCGCCTTGAGCAGCGCCGGATAGACCTTAGCAAAGACGGTCTCGGAGCCATCCTGCGGCGAGCCATCGGCGTTCCCGTGGTCTGCAACCCACGTTTCAACGAAGGCCACCAGGGCGAGGCGCCCGGCTTCCGTGGTCGGCACCGTTCCCAGAACT
>NZ_CP107534.1 GCF_025813715.1 Methylobacterium sp. FF17 | reverse complement strand
CTAGGTCGACGATGACGAACTGCGCGTCTCGCTCAGCTGCCTCAATCGCATCAACGACCGTCTCCTCCGTGACGTCGCTGATTATGGTGATGTTTGCTGGTCTGCCCGCCAACCGCCCCCACTGCGAGATCCATTTCTCCGGATCAGCATCAATGACTGTAACTGCCGCCTTCTTTGCCGCCAGCTCGGTTGCCAGGAGAAGCGCAGTTGTCGTTTTTCCGGCCCCCCCCTTGGGGTTAGCAAAGGCGATGACAGGCATAGTGTCTCCGATAGGTCTCGCATCAGGTTCAAGGAGTTTGGCCTACGCTCCTTAACCGCTAGCTACCAGGTAAGGCAACTTATCCGATAGCTACCGGTTAATCATCGCCTCCCGATAGCTACTAAGTAGCATCTCGATATATGGTAGCTACCAGGTACCATTTGGTATCGTTTGAAATTTTGGGCGGCAGATGTTTCTGAGTTCACAACGAGATAGCTAACACTAGACCCGACGCGAAACCTCACAACGACTGATAGGGCCCTCGGAACAGGTCACCCAAGGCCTTGCGGCGGAACAGGGTTCGCCAGCGACGGCGCTGATGCTCGGGGCGATCGTGGTTCATGTGGCAGCGTTGGCAGAAGGCTGCCAGGTTCGCGCTCGCATTGTGGGCGGTGTCGTGATCGCGGTGCCCGGTGGCCAGGATCACGCGCGTGGTCCTCACACGCCCGAGCACATCGTCGGCTCCGATCGCCAGGCAGATGAAGCGTCCTGCCCCATCACGCCACGAGCCCTCCTCTCCATCCCACCAGCGACCATCCCCGAGATGGAAGACGCGCTGTCCATGCGGGCGTGCGCAAACCTCGCACCGTCCCTTCGCCCGCTCGAAGCGGATCACGGCTGAGAGCTGGGGCCAGTCGATGGGATAAAAGAAGCGGTGCTCGCGGCGGATCGGCATGCGCGTCAGTCCTGCCGTACGACGAGAGCCGCGGCGGCTTGGCTGCGGGTGCGTGCCTGGGGGAAGTAGCTGTAGAAGGTGTCCCGGCTCACCCCAAGGCGCTTGGCGATGGCCGCGATCGAGATGGTGCCCGAGTGCAGCAGGGCGCGGCCCACCTCTAGATCGGCCTCGGTCAGCTTCTTGGGGCGTCCACCCTTACGCCCTCGCGCCAGGGCGGCCTTCAGCCCCTCCATGGTGCGCTCGCGGTTGAGGTCGAGGAAGTACTCGGCCATGGCCCCGTGCATCTGCAGGGCAAAGCGCCCGTGGGCGGTGTCAGAGTCGAACTGCTCGGTCAGGCTTCGGAAGTGGACCTCCTTCACACGCAAGGAGTCGATGGTGCGCATCATCTCGACCAGGGATCGGCCAAGTCGATCGAGCTTCCAAACCACGAGCACATCGGTGGGCCGCAGATAGGCGAGGGCTGCCTCGAACTCGGGACGCTTGGTCCCGGCCTTGCCGGACTTCTTTTCCTCGAACAGGCGTTCGCAGCCCGCCTTGGTGAGCGCATCGCGCTGCAGGTCGAGGTTCTGATCAACGGTGGAGACACGGGCATATCCGACAAGCATGTCGGGACAGTGGTTCAGCTACGTTAAATCGGCAATAGAAATCCGGTCATATTTTCCCGACAGAAACTCGGCCGTTTCAGGGTGCTCGAAACCGGCTCCGCGAGGACGCCTGGAAAACGATCGTTTTACCGGGAAATAGAATGTGCACCGCTTCAAGCGACGAGGCGCGCCTCGACCAAATCTATTTCTCGGACGAGGCGTCGCAGAACCACATCATCGATTGCCTGGGAGCGACGCAGGCGATAGAGCGCCTGCCGCTCGGCCTCGATGCCGGCGAGACGCAGGCGCTTCTCAGTAAGTGCAAGTTGCTTGACACGACTGATATCCTTGCGCAGCTCCGCGGTCGGGGCTTCAAGGCCTTCATAGCGGTCCATCGCCCGAGCACTAGCTTCAACCGCGATGGAGGCGTCCTCTTCCTCTTCTACGAGGCGATGCTGCAAAGCCTCAATCGCTTTGACGGCGTCATCGCGAGCCGCGGCGCGAGCTGCATCTTCCTCGGCATCATGGCTAGGCTCCGGGGGCAGACGAAGGCCACGTAGGAGCGGCGGCAGGACCGTACTCGCGAGGAGGAGCGAAGTCAGGATCACGCCCATCGCCAGCAGGATCGACAGGTCGCGCGCCGGAAAAGGAGTTCCATCCTTCAGGATGAGTGGCAGGGTCAGGATGCCCGCCAAGGTGATCGCACCTTTCACGCCTGCGAGAGTCGTGGCGGCGACGAGGCGCAGAGCCGGCGTCTCGCGTCGATCGCCGCGACGGCGTGCCTTCAGAAGTACAAACTGCAGCGAGATCCAAACCCAGACGAACCGGATCGTCATCAAGCCGGCGGTGATGGCCAAGATCCACGCGATGAGCCATCCTGCCCCCTGGACGTCGGCCTGCTTAACAGCGTGCCCCAGCACTTCAGGAAGCTGTTCGCCCAGCAGGACGAAGATCGAGCCGTTGGCGGCAAGGGCGACCGTGTCCCAGACGGCAGTGCGACGGACGCGTGTAGCGCCCAGGCTGCGCCCCTGGATTTCAACGTAGGTCATGGCGATGCCGGCGGCGACTGCAGCTAGAATACCGGAGGCGTGCGCGTGCTCAGCAGCGAGATAGGCGCCGAACGGCGTAAGCAGGCTGAAGAGGATCTGCAGACCGGGGTCCTCGCCCGTACGCCGGCGTAGCAACTCCTGCGCGCCCATCAGGACAAACGTCGTCGCAGCGCCAATGCCGATGCCACCGAGGGCGAGCCACACGAATGTGGTTGCGGCCTCAGACAGCGAAAAGGTCCCCGTAAGAGCAGCTGCGATCGCAAAACGCAGGCACACGAGCCCTGTCGCGTCGTTCAAGAGAGCCTCGCCCTCCAGGATGTGCATGAGGCGTCGGGGAACGGGAGCTTGTGCCGCCACGGACGAGACCGCGATCGGATCGGTCGGGGAGAGGACGGCTGCGAGGGCGAATGCGACTGGCAGTGGGATGCCCGGGATCATGGCGTGGATCAGCGTGCCGATGCCAAGCACCGTCAGGATGACGAGGCCAAGCGCGAGGGCCAGGACCGTCTTGCCGTCCCGGAAAAGATCGCGCTTCGGAATGCGCCATCCATCAAGGAACAGGAGCGGCGGCAGGAAGACAAGGAAGAAAATCTCGGGATCGAGGGAGGTACTCGGAAGCGGGCCCAGGGCCAGAGCCACGCCGATCGCGATCTGGATCAGCGGTAACGGCAGGGGAAGCAAACGGCCAATAGCACCGCTAACCAGGACAGACAGCAACAAGGCCAGTACGACGGTAACGCTTTCCATTCGCCTCTTTCGTGCATGGGCCTGCGGCCCTGTAGGCGACCCGACCACGTTGGGACATACCCACTTGGCTAAGCGGTTTAGCGTTCGCCAAGTGGATCACCAAGCCCAGGGACGCGCCTGCTCCGGTGTTTGAAGCCATTCGCAGGATACAATCCGTGGTCGTGCAGCCTCTGAGAGTGGCTTTCTGTCTTACGTCAGCATGTGCTGACAGTGATACTGTTCAAGTCCGCTTGACAGTTTGCCTCCTCACTAGGAGGGACGCTCGCGCTTGTCGCATAGAGAACCAGCACTCACTTCCGTGCAGAGTGCTCAAGGTACAAGGGCAAAGAACAGGAATGAGGCAAAGATCACGAGGTGTACGATGCCTTGGAGGACAGTCGTGCGTCCAGTACCCAGGGTGATCACAGAAACGAGTAGGGTGAGGGCTAGGAGCAATTGGTCCTTAGAGCCGAGCCCGAGGCTAAGTGGCTGGTCGGTGAGCACCGACACCAAGGCTACCGCCGGGATGGTCAGACCAATTGACGCCAGGGCTGAGCCGAGTGCGAGGTTCATGCTAGTCTGAAGCCGATCAACGCGTGCCGCGCGCAACGCTGCAAGCCCCTCAGGCATCAGCACGAGTGCCGCGATAACAATGCCCGCCACAGTCTTTGGGATGCCCAGATCGTTGATCCCGCGTTCCAGCGTGGGCGTGAGCACCTTGGCTAGCCCTACGACCACCACGAGGCAGGCTAGGAGCAAACCGAAGCTCGCGATGGCAACTTTGCCGGATGGGGGCGCAGCATGCACGTTCTCGTCACCTGAACGGACTTCCGGCAAGAAATAGTCACGGTGTCGGACGGTCTGCACGAAGACGAAGGCCCCGTAGAGGGTCAGGGAGGCCGCCGCTGAGAACAGAAGCTGAGGCGTCGTGAAGATTGGCCCGGGAGTGCCCACGAAATTAGGAAGGACAAGGGTCAGCGTAACGAGCGCTGCAAGCACCGCGAGCGCAGCGAGTGCCCCTTGGAGTTGAAAGCCCTGCACGTGGTGCCGCACTCCGCCAGAGAGTAAGCACAAGCCAACGAGACCGTTGCAGATGATCATCACGGCAGCGAAGACAGTGTCGCGCGCAAGTTCCGTCTTAGCAGCACCACCGCTGATCATCACCGAGACGATAAGCGCCACCTCGATCACGGTGACCGCGAGTGCCAGCACGAGGGTGCCGAACGGCTCGCCGACCCGGTGGGCGACAACCTCCGCGTGGAAGACTGACGCAAACACCGTCGCGATCAGCACGATGGTCGCTGCCCCGAGCAGAAGGGCGGATGGTTCCGTTACAATCGCTGAACCAAGAAGCGCCCAAGCCAGGAGAGGCCAGACCCAGGCCCACCATGGCATTCCCCTCTGCGACATATCCATTGCTCGTCTCCTCCACGGCGCCGGACGCACCCGGCAGGCAGCTTGCGCTACCATGGCCAATAGCTGAGATTATTGCTTGGTCATGAGCGTGCCGTGGCCCCACCCGATACGAGAAGACCGCCGTCAGCTTCATGAGCGCCCTCTGCCTCGTTGCCGCTGTCGATCGGCTCAAGCGAGAACGCGCGCAATTTTATTAACCCCACGACTGGAATACTTCTTCAAACGCATTTGGGTCCCCTTCCAGAAGTTCGGGGGCTGGCGGCAACTGAGTGTGGCTAATCCTTGTGAACCCAAAATACGAAGGCATCAAATCATAGTCGTACATTTGGACGTACAACTGCTGCTTGGCGTCTTTCAAATGAATGCGAATTAGCATCATGTACTTAGGGTTACCCATTACAGCCCGTTGCATGGAGAACAATTCTCGCAGGTAAGCTTCCCCACCAACATCTATAATTCTGGTTGCCCAAATCATGAGGGTTGCCGATCCTCTCGCATGCGGCGGGGGCGCCTTTGAAGGTGTGCTAAAATCGAGGTCCCTGGCTGTTCCCATGGGCTCCTATTCCGACTCCGGTGTTCGCGCTTCGGCCGGAACCCCCACCCATATTGCCCATCCCGCCATACAGGCTGCTCACCCCCTGTCGCTGTATGATGCCAAGGGGGTCGCGCTGACGATCGGCTTGGCTGCGCATGTCCTTGGGCTGAACCGCCTCTATCCGTGGCGTATGCACTTTGTTCTTCTTAACACCTGTTTTTTGAGCCACTGCTGGACCAGCTATCAGGCCCCCTACGATCACCGAACAAATTGTAAGTTTACCAGCCAACATGATTATCCTTGATGCAGTTTTCGCTGTACATCAAGGCAGTCGACCGAGAGACTCTGCTCAATCCAATATCATTTGCCTATGTTGTAGGCATCGTGCCGTTGCGCACGAAGGCTAAGGCATACCATCGCCTGGCCCGTCCAATCCGTTCAAGGATCGGCACGGCTCCAAATCGGAAGACCGCCGCGACGGCCGAAGTCGCGTCGGCTGTGCTGATGCGAAAACCCGATACCCTGACCGGCAAGCGAGACCGGGCCTTGCTGGCGCTCGGGTTCTCGGGAGCCTTCCGGCGCTCCGAGCTTATCGCCCTCGATGTGTCCGATCTCCGCGAATACAAGGACGGCCTGCGTAGATCGTAGCAGGCCCCTCGCCAAGGTAGCAGCGCGGCGCGTCGAGGATCGTGACGGCTTCCATGTTCGTCCTTTTGTGAGAGCACCGCTTCCAAGTCGCCCATGAAAGACGCCGCCGAATACAGCCTCGGTCTAACGGCTCATGCTTCGGAAGCGGCAGTACCGTCCTGCATCTCGGTATCCCGCTGGGCACTCTCGGACACAGGCCCCGGCCGCGAATTTGAGCGGCGGGCGGCAGGAGTAACGGAACGACTTGGTTGATTGTAAGTCGGAGCGCGCTGCTTCCAGGGCCTGAGTAGTATCCCTTGTGCTTCCGACTAGGACTGTCGAGAACATAACAAGTAAGAAAAATTTTGAATAGGCTGACATCTTGGTCTGGTCCCATTGGCAGTCCGTTCGCCACGAAGGGCTGGCGTGCATCCATAGCTCTCTGGGCTATCCTGCGCGGCGCGGCCCGGCAGCTCGCCGGTTGGGAGGGCGGGTTTCCCACCTAGCGGCAGCTAACGCAGATGCCATCCATGACCCGGTTGAGGTCTTTCTATCGCTGGGTGCGTTCGGAAGGATCAAGCGCAGGCGCTCCAGCGCCACCAGGCCGAACAGTCTGCCCTGTCGACGCCGTATGGGGAGCTGTGACTGTCGTCTCAGGCCCTCCCCCAGCCCCGGTAAGGGTCGGCCGTGCGGCAAGGCTAAACGATCCAAGGATGAGACTGAACGTCAGGGCAAGAATGATGGCAAATCCCTTCTTGCGTGTCATGTCGAAGCCTCTGCGTGTCGATGACGTCGCGAAGTGCACGCCCCTGAGCGTCGCTTATCTACGACCTGCGGCGGCCTTCCGAGCGCGATCTAAGCCAATGCTCTACTCCACGGGATAGCTCAGGGTTTCAGCAGGCACTGAGAACAGATCGGGGCTAAAACCGCTGTCCGGATTACCATAACGCCGCTCAAGCGCGTCGAGAGGTCGCCCAGTGTTGGGGCAGCTCAGGAAGTCTGGAGAGGTGCGCCATCTTGCGGGACAGCGCACCTATTCATGGGTTACATAGCAGCCGGATCAGCGTAGCGCCAAAGGATCACAAGAGCCCATACGACAACGAGCATGGACAAAAGGCCTGTGACCAAACTGATCATCCATTTGTCTTGGGCCTGTCGACGCTTAGGCGTTTCAGTATCGTGATCTGTCCGATCTTGCATCTATACGCTCAGTATCGCGGTCCGTTAGTCGTAGAACCTAGCTGCTGTTGATAGCCCGCCCGCGACGGATTTCGCGCGTTTGGGTTGCCGAAGTTGTGAGTGTTTTCTCGGCGGTATACTCGCTCACCCTTCGATATGCGACGCGAATGCTTGTAAGCCGAAGCGCCGTTATGTTTGTGCGCAATGCCAGCATTCGTCGGATGGGGAGTGTAGGGCCTTGCGAGAGCGGCCACAGGGGCAGAGACAAGCAGGATTGCCGCACCTGCTGCGAAGATAACTGTTTTCATTTCATGTGCCTTCTCTAATTAGGCAGAATGTAAGCGTCTGATCGCTTTCATTTTCCTGCATACGATTGATATAGGTCGTGATGTTCTGCCGTGACGTGCCTGGAGGCACGCCAAGATCCGGATTAAATCATCCCCTAGGCAGTTGGGTGATACTTCGGGAGCAGGCTCTACTCTGATGACAAGATGTCACAGGCAGGATCTACTCTCCAGCTAGCTTCGCTCGTGGGGATGTTATGCGAGCCTTATGGTCGTGAGATTTAACCCCAACGCTTCTGTAGAAGGACCCAAGAAAGCTCTGCCGAGGTTTGGCAGGACTCGTTGGCCGACAGCATCCGTGAAGAGGAAGGAGTCGATCAGGCAGCGAGCTTGTCAGCCTAGGCTGATGAGTTCTCGTTCTCGGTCAGATCCTTTTGATGATATTTAGCGAATTACCATCGGGAACTGGCGTTCGATCAGGGAGCAGGTCGCTGCCTGACCCCGCACTGATGCGAGCTGATCAAATTCCCCGGCACCTGCACGGATCGCTTCTGCACCAAGCTCTGAACCGATGCGTTCGTAGCATTGCCGCGCCGTATCCACGATTTCAGGATTGAATTGCGTGAACGCACACTGTGCCTGCGCACGCCGCAGCATCCCGTGCATGCGCAGATAGGGCTCACACATCACGTTCGCGAAGGCGTCGCTGCAGCTACCTAGAAGCAGGAATGCGGCAGCCAGGCTGGCGCCTCCTGGAGTTCGCATCGGACCCATCGAGAGCCTGAAAGCTATCATCTGCGCCCGCATGGGTTGGCCAGTACCCAATGCGAGACGATGAACGGGTCTCCGCGACAGCCTCGCAGACAGCAGCGAGCGCAATTTTTTGTCACGAAGGTACCCCCAGGTCCATGTTAGGATAATGTATTTACTGATCCATCGAGCAAGCCAAGGACCCAATGACACCCGGTTCGTTCAAGCCGAGCGGCCCCTTCGGTTGGGTTGGTATCGGCGCCGTCGCGCTGGGCGGCCTCATTGCCGAGGCTGCAGCCGAAGGTAGGTTCACCGCTCCGTACTCGATCCTCAACCCCGTGCCGGACGATCTGCTCAGGCCCTTCTCGGCGGACCGGCCCAACAAAACGTACTCGACCACGACAATCGACGTCGGACGCTTCCAGATCGAGTCTGACTTCGCGAACCTGATTTTCGACAAGTCCGAGCGTACCAGGACCTTCAGCCTGGGCTCGCCTGTCCTAAGGTTCGGCATCACGGACAATGCCGAGATCCAGATCGGCGCGAACGTCTTCACCCGGCTAAAGCAGGGGGTGACGGAGGAGGTGACCGGCGAGACGTTTCGTGGCCTTGGAACGTCGTTCATCGCGTCGAAGATTAATATCTTCGGCAATGATGGCGGCGAGCAGTCGTTGGCGCTGGTTGCCGCGGCCCGGCTTCCAACCGCGTCGAGGGGCATCGGGCCGGAGCATATCGAAGCCAGTCTCGACATGCCGTTCACGACGACGATCGGCTTGCCGGACTGGCACCTGACGGTGCAACCGCACTTCAGCCTTCTGCGGAACGATCTTGGCACCGGGTATCGTGGCCACTATGGCGTTGCCGCACAGCTGAGCTACGCCATCTCGGACACCGTGACCGCAGGCTTCGAGTTCTCTACCTACATGTGGAGGGAGATAGCATATTACAGCAGCTCCAGCGTTGACCTCAGCTTAAGCTGGAGGGTGTTTGAAAACACTCAGATCGATGGAGCGGTATACTTTGGTCTCGATCGAGAAACGCCGGCGATCAATCCTTACATCGGCATAACGCACCGTTTCTGAGCGGTGATCATCGAAAGCGCAAAACCCGGAACGCCGTTCGCGAAGCCTCGTCCTCCCTATTCCCAAGTCGCACAGATTCTTGTCGGGCAAACTGCCGGCTGGAACGTACCTCACCAGCTTGTCCATCACCAATCTCACCCCCGGTAGGCCGTGTTCGAACTCAGCGTTGCACTTTTTCTGATCGCCCTGAACGGCGTGTTTTCCTTGTCCGAACTTGCCCTGGTCTCAGCCCGCAAGGCACGGCTGCAGGTCATGGCCGATCAGCGCCGGACAGGCGCGCAAGCCGCTCTCAAACTGGCGGAGGACCCGGGACGCTTTCTCTCCACGGTCCAAATCGGCATCACCCTGATCGGCGTGCTTGCAGGCGCCTTCTCGGGTGCCGCACTCGGCCAGCGGCTGACCAACATCCTGCTCGCCCAGGGGCTTTCTGAGGCCGTTGCCGAACCTCTCGGCTACGGCTTGGTAATCGCTGTGATCACCTACCTGTCGGTCGTCATCGGCGAACTCGTGCCCAAGAACCTCGCCCTTCGGAATGCGGAGGGGATAGCCTGTTTGGTCGCGCCGACGATGACGGTGGTCTCACGGGTGGCCGGACCGGTGGTCGGATTGCTCGATAGCTCGACGAAACTGATCTTTCGCCTCTTCGGGCAGAGTACCGAAACCACTAGCGCGATCACCGAGGAGGAGATCCGCACTGTTATGGCCGAGGCCGAGACGGCCGGTGTCATCGAGACGGACGAGCGCCGGATGATCGCCGGGGTGTTACGGCTTGGCGACCGCGTGGTGCGGGGTGTGATGACCCCCCGCACGGATATCGAATGGATTGATCTTGATCAGGACGACACCAAGATCCGCGCGGCCCTGATGTCAGCCGGACATGCGCGCCTGCCTGTCGGCCAAGGCAGTCCGGACAACATGATCGGCGTTGTTCAGGTGCGTGATCTGGTTCCAGTCCTCTTCAGGGGCGATCCGATCAGGCTTCGCGAACATGTCCATCAGGTCAGCATAATCCCTGACGGGATCGGCGCACTCGACGCGTTAAGCCTTTTGCGCGAGGCCGAGATGCCTATGGCACTGGTCCATGACGAGTACGGCCACTTCGAGGGAGTGGTCACGCCCGCCGATATCCTCGACGTCATCGCGGGTGCATTCCGGTCCGATGAGGACGGAGCAGATCCAGACGCCGTGCAACGCGAGGACGGCTCATGGCTGCTTGCAGGCGCGATGCCAGCCGACGAGATGGCTGACCTAATTGGCCTGACCCTACCGGAGCGCCGACACTACGAGACGGTAGGAGGCTTGGTGATCGCGGGGTTAGAACGGCTGCCGGTCACCGGCGACATCGTCATGATCCTGAATTGGCGGTTTGAGGTGGTGGATATGGATGGCCGCCGTATCGATAAGGTGCTGGCGACACGTGTGAATACCGCATAGGGGCCACCCCCACGTCGACATCTTCACCGTCGAAGATGGCTTCCAGGGCCAGCGTAGCCTTGCTGCGGGAGCCGTTGAAGCGCCCGACCGGGTTGCTGCTCTAACCATTCTCGAAAGCGTTTACTTGACCAAGCATGGTCTAGCGCTTTCATAATCATGACTGTTCTTATCACAAAAAGAACAGCCATGAACCATCGGTAGGATGCGCCGAGCAGAATCAATAGTTACTCTTATCCCAACATTTCGATTTGCGCTCTGGTTCACCGCTGAGTCTTCGCTTCGTCCGTTCATGCTCACACGCAATGATGCGATCACGGCGTGCTGCGCGCGCGGTCTGATCAGCTTCAGCAAATGACATCGAACCACGGATCGTATGCGCGGCCATAGGTAGGTCGCATATCGCCCAACTGATCAGCCGGAAATCACAGGCGTACGTTTTCCGCGGCGAAAGTTCCTTTGTGACGACTTTGATACCCGCGAAAATTGCGGATGCGACACTAACCAAAGCGATAACACCGAGGATGATCTTTCCTGCTTTCGTCATCGGTCCCAGTTAGGACCCGTTGTCACTTGAACGGATCAGCTGGGCTGGCGTTTTCCGCTCTCTGAGGCAGGGGAGTGATGCTGAGTTACACACAATGATCTAAGCTGGAGCTTCCGATCGATACGAGAAGACCGCGGTCAGCTTCATGAATAAACTCAGACTTACTGACCATATTGATTAGCTCAAGCAATACCACGTTGAATTTAATCACCCTACGACTGGAATACTTCTTGAAACGCATTAGTGTCGCCTTCGAGAAGTTCGGGAGCTGGAGGTAACTCCTTGTGGCTGATCCTCGCAAACCCATAGTACGAAGGCATGAGGTCATAATCGTACATTCGGACATACAACTGCTGCCTAGCATCCGCTAGATGAACCCGAACTAGCATCATGTACTGAGGGTTACCCATTACAGCTCGCTGCATGCAGAATAGTTCCCGCAGGTAAGCATCCTCGCCGGCGTCTATAATTCTCGTTGCCCAAATCATGAGAGTCGCCCCTCTTCTCGCGCGCAGCGAGGATGCCATTACAGGTGTGCTAGAACCGAGGTCCCTGGCTGTTGCCATGGGCTCCCAGGCCGACCCCGGTGTTCGCACTCCGGCCGGAACCCCCACCCATATTGCCCATTCCGCCATACAGGCTGCTCACCCCCTGCCGCTGTATGATGCCAAGGGGATCGCGTTGACGATCGGCTTCGCTGCGCATGGACTTGGGCTGAACCGTCTCTATCCGCGTCACATGACGTTTGTTTTTCTTAGCACCTGCTTTTTGAGCCATCGCCGGGCCAGCCATGAGGGTGCCTACAATTAGGGTACAAATTGCAAGTTTCCCAGCCAGCATGATTATCCTTGATACCTTTTATGCTACACATCAAGGCAGACGATTGAGTGTCATTGCTCAGTCCATAACCATATGCCTGTCGAATAGGCATTGTGCCGTTGCGCACCAGGGCCAGGGCGTACCGTCCCTTGGCCCAGCGCCGAAACAATGCGGATCACGGCATGATGCAGAGACAACCAGAGGTCACACACTGTGCGTGAACATGCCCATTGCTGCTGTCCTGGACCCATTTGAGGCAACTGGCGCAGAATGGGCACTCGGCCTCTCCTGACGGGGCCGGATCGGCGCTGATCTCCCGCATGATGATATGCACCGGATGCTCCACCTGGGCGAGCTTTAGCCCTTCGGCGGCCTCTGCGAAGGCAACGAGCGCTTCGGCCCTGATGCGCTTGCGGAAGCTGCCGGCGTCATCGGCACACTCAATGGTGATGGCGCCAATCCGCGCGGCGTCGATTGCTGCATGCACGCCCAGGTCATAGGCGCGATGTGCCCCCAACGCCTCCGCAAGCAATTTCGCGCACAACCAATCGAGCTTCGCCTTAACCGTTCGCGCACAAACGCGAGATTTCGGCAAACAAGTTCAGCAGTCGGGTACGTTTGCCGGCTAGCTCTGCTGTATGGAAGTGTCCCGGGCCATCAAGTTAGTCACGCGATTACGTCGCCACGAGAATGGCGGTGTGCTCGTGCTCTTCGCACTGATGATGCCCGTTCTCATGGGGCTGAGCGCCGCCGCTATGGAGTTCGCCAGTCTCGTCAAGCGGCGCACCGAGCTTCAACGCGCAGCCGACAGTGCCAGCATCGCGGGCGTCAACCAGTTCAAGCTCGCAAATGCCGACGATGCAGCCGCGATCCGCACGGCCCAGGCAACGGCACAGGCGCAGGCGCGCGACAGCAGTGGAACCACCCCTCGGGTGATGGCTGCGGTCATCGGCAGCCATACCGGTGTGGAGGTGACGGTGTCGGAGACCGTACCGCTCTCCTTCGGTAAGCTCCTCAATATACCCAACATCGACATCTCGGTGCACTCGACAGCCAAGCTCGCCGGGACGACGCGGCTCTGCCTGCTGGCGCTCGATCCGTTGGCTCAGGGCGCTTTCCACCTTGAGACTGCTGCTCGGGTCACCGCTACCGATTGCTCGCTCTACTCGAACTCGGTCAGCCCCGCCGGTATCGAGGGCGAGAACGCGGCTGTTGCCAAAGCCCTCTCGACCTGCACAGCGGGCGGCTACTCCGGCTCAAGCACCATCTTCATCCCGCCGCCGGCCCTCAACTGCCCCCCGTTGCGCGATCCGCTTATCGACCGGCAGGGTCCGACCCCCGAGTCCTGCGTCGATCTGGGGTTCTTCACCAATCCCAAGAAGTACGTCGATGGCATCGATGATCCGGCATATGGCGTGAACATCGTCAGCGGCTTCGCAACCCTCTCACCCGGCACCTATTGCGGAGGTTTGCACATTACGAAGGGCGCCCAGGTGAGCCTGCGACCCGGCATCTACATCATGCAGGACGGCCCCCTGGTCGTGGATAAGAACGCCAGCCTCACAGGGAGCTACACGGGCTTCTACTTCACCGGGGCTCGCGGTGGGCTGCTGTTCGATGAAAAGAGTGTAGTCAGCCTCACGGCTCCCAAGGACGGCATCATGGCAGGCCTCCTGTTCTTCGAGGACCGCCTTGCACCGCCGGCCCCTGTTTCGCTGCTTCCTCCCAGCGGAAAGGGCAAAGCCAAACCTGCACCAGGGGCCATCACAGCGCTGCGCGAGTACCGCATCATCAGCGACAATGCACGTACCCTGCTCGGGACGATCTACCTGCCGGTCGGGCGTCTGATCATCGACTCGAAGAAGCCGGTCGCGGATCAATCGGCTTACACGGTCATCATCGCTCGGATGATCAACCTCTACGATGGACCGGACCTAGTCCTGAACGCTCGCTATGGTTCGACCGACGTACCCGTACCGAATGGCGTCGGCCCGAGTTCCGCGGACACGCAGTTGACGCAATAGCTCAGCGAGCAGACCCTTCCGGGAACGGCCGGCTTTCTGGCGATCCATCCCGGAAGCGGACCGGCAGGGGGCCGCCCAGCTCGGTCGTAAAGTGGACGGGCAAGTCCCGGCCCAACCCTGACGCAGGTCATCCTTTTCCCAAGCTGCTCCGAGCGGACTTTCCGAGGATCTGTGAAGGGTCGACAGCAACCTGATCGATGTGTGGGATATCCGATCGTTTTGCTGACGTTATTGGTCCGTGTCCCCGGCGTATGGAAAGAGCGCTACCTACCAGGCGTGATGGTCTGCTGTTGCTGATCACCTATTTCGCCTTCGTGCCGCTCAGCGAGCCCCGCGAAGGCGTCCGAACCAGAAGGGCTATGAAGCGTCTTGGTGGCTTCCGCCATCATCTGCTCGACATCGGTTTTGTCGAGAACGCCCTTCTCAGTCAGCTTGTTCAGCAGCTGCGCGAACATAGCGGCGGTAATCTTTGCCGAGGCATCCGTGTCGGTTTGAGCCATCGTTTTTCCTCGCTTGTAGGTCGTTGCATCTAGGGTCGCGAACCGCCTCAACCATTCGCAAGATCCGCGCACCTCACACGGCGTCACCAGCAGCTGCGGCTCAAACCGGCCTTTCCCGCTCGAAGGAGGACGCACCACCAGCTCCCAGCTATTAAGGCTGCAGCACACGCCTTGCCTCACACCCCAGGCGGTGGGCGACATCATCAAGGGGTATGCGAAGGCCGCCGGCCTCGACGCCTCAACCTTCGGGGCACACTCGCTGCGGGCTGGCTACATCACGACGGCGGCCGAGCGCGGCGCGGATCTGGCGCGGATCATGGACCAGTCAGGCCATCGCGATCCGAGGACGGTGGTCGGGTACATCCGTCGCGCCAACGTCTTCAAGGATCACGCGGGGAGCGGGTTCTGGTAGGCAACTGTTGCGTTGGACTGCCGGTCGCATACCGGAACCACGATCGCTCGCAACACAGGTACTGTCTCTGGTATATCTCTCATCAGGCCAAAGGCTTGAATAATCTGCACCTAAGCTCCTAGTCAGCTTTCTAACGAACTGCCGTCGAGACCCATTCTTTAATCCGGCTCTCCACGTGTCCAGCGGCACGTCAAGAATGATATCGGCACCCTATCTTAGCTTCATACAGAGAGAAACGAGCCAACTACCCGGTTCGTACTGTAAAGGAGCTAGTAAGCTTTTATGAAGACCCGTATCGCCGCTCTCGCCACCGCCCTTGTCCTTGGCGTTGCCCCGATCTCGTCCGCGATGGCTTACGACAGCCCCTCCCGCTACACCGCCTTTTCGCCCTATGATGTCGAGACTACGGGCTCGTTCAACGGAAGCGCTCGCTCCTATGGCCGCAATCCCGGCTCATGTCCGATGAGTTCGGCCGCCGAAGGCAACGCTAACCAGCCGAGCTTCCCTACCCAGCAGTATGGCCAGACCTCTGGCGGAAACCGCTGCTAAGCGGCGGAGAGGGGATAACCAGATGCTGTTGAAGGGCTTCTCCTACGCGATGGCTGCGGCCTTCGCGGGCGGCCTCGCTTTCACGGTTGTCGGCTCAGCGAACGCCTTCCTAAGCCTGTAAGGATCTGTCCCGAGACCGGCCCCTAAGAAACCCGCCCGGCTTCGGCCGAGGCGGGTTTCGTCATGCTGTTTGTCCGTTCTGGGAGCAAGCGTGCCAAACGTCAGCTCTGAAGGGGCTCTTTGGCCGAACATTCATGGGGTGCGGTGCCCTCAGCCCCGCGCTGCCCGCCAGCCGGCCGCCTTAGCCTCGTCCTCGGAGCAGAACATGCGCTCGCCGGCGCGGTCGTTGACGCGGGTGCGCTCGTAGTCCCGCGAGCCTGGCAGGTGGTAGATCCGTTGGCCGCCGGCCGAGATGTTGCCCTTGATGTTGCAGCCGCTCGCCTTGCTCGGAGCCGTGACGACCTCAGGCCGCGCGTACTCGCCGCCGGCGCGCTTCTCACGGCGCCATTCGGATCGCGGTTATATCGCTTATGCATACCACCCCAAAGTGTATTTGCGTGGAGGCGCCATTCTCAGTAGGATTAGGAATTGCCGGCCACGGTATCGGGGCGTCGGCGACTGAGAGAGGTTCGCGCTCCCGCCTTGCGACAGCTGGGAGAGGCGCGTGCCTCGCTATCACTTCAACGTCTATGACGGCGTGATCCTTCTCGACAAAAAGGGTGTCGAGTTGCCGGACGACATGTTCGCGCGACGAGAGGCTATCAGGTATGCTGGCGTACTTCTTGAGGAAGGCGCAAGGCTAGAAAGTCTCGGCAGAGAATGGCGGATGGAGGTCACCGACGGCACTGAACTCATATTGTTCAGGCTCGACTTCTTTGTGACGCCATCAGCGGCTGTTAGCTCATCAGAAAAGCCAAGTAGCGAAACTTAATCTTTCGTCGCCTTCGGCTAAGCGATCCGCTTCATCGTCGCTAGCCCCGGCGTGTTACAGACCCCTGCGCGGCCTGCCGTTCACCAGGGCGTGGGCGAGCGCGAAGCCCTCGTACCAGAAGCGGGCCGCGTCCGAGGCCTGAAGGAAGGGACAGTCTTCCAGGCTTGACCCGCTATTGAAGGCGTACAGCCCCTGCCAGAATGGGTTGAGGTGCGTTTCCATAGTCTACCTACCGATGACAGGCGCAGGGACGGGCAACGTCCGTGCCCACGGCTCCTTAGCCGGTCATCCGCTGCTCGGCTTCAGTCCGCCACCGGTCTCGATCCTGTTCGGCTTCAGCAAGGCGCGCCCGTATCGCCTCGATCTCGGCGTGGAGTTCTCCAGCGTCCACGGCAAGCTCGACGCACTGATCCTGCGACTCGGCGAGTTGCTGGCGGAGTTCGGTGTTCTCGATCACCACGGCCAGGAACTCGGCAGTGCGCTGGCCTGTGTCGCTCATTCCGTCCCCTGGCCCGGCAGATGCCGGGCGGCGGGTCTAGCCCAGCCTACGCCGCCTCGCTACGGCTGATGCAGCTCTGTGGCATGAAAGCCGCAGATCCGTTCCATAGGCGGCAAGCCCTGAGCCTTGTACGTTTCTCCAGGGCCATCCACCATCAATGCGGATCGAGCCCATGGAGAATGTGGATGGCTGAAACCTTTGAACCTTGGCCTCAGGCGCTTGACTGGGTGCTGCAGGAGCTGAAAGCGAACCAGGTACCGAACAAGGCAGTCCCACAGCAGGAGGAAGGACCTCCCCATCTTCGAACAATGCCTACAACGAGTACTCACGAAGCCACGGTGTTATTATCTGACGAAGACATGCGATTGGTGATGAATATGCCAAGTGTCTTCAGGGCGAACTTGCCGTGGAAAGACGATGAATACGTCGCAGAGTTTACGCATTCCGGCGGCCTTCAAACCCCTTACGTCACTCAAGCTGTCGTGGATACCTCGGGTACCGAGAGATACAACGTCCGCATTGCCTTGTAGGCGTCCAAGCCTGCCGTTGTAAACGGTGAGTCCTCCACAAATCCATAGAAGCTCGGTGTCTCTAACAGGGAAGAGCTACACAGATAGGCCTTACGGTTAAGCCAGCGACGACCTTCTTCAATCAACGCCTTGGAGAGCGCATCAGGATCGGCCTCGGGACGGGGGCACTCTGGCGGGTTGGCGGGGTCGTGTCCGACGCGAGCGGCCCGCTCGGCCTTGGGCGTCGGCATTAGCTCGTTGACGTACTTTGCCTTGTCGAGCGGCGTGCGCGTGACGAGGTTCAGAGCCTCATCAAGAAGGCAAACGTTGGAGGTTGGCCGCCGTATCCCATCTGACCAAGGCGAACAGAAAGGTACACACTCGTACCGGGCAGTCCGATATCCGTGCGATATATCTTGGGTTAAGGCGATGTAATCACTTAGATTTAAGCTTCTTCGCACTGCCAGCGGTTCCGAGACAGGGGCTGGTAGCTGGGAGAGACGAGCGCTTCCGCCTGCAACGGATGCGGCTCTATGTACCCAGCTTCCGACAACCCGCCCATGACGATGCTCCTGCGGAAGCTGGAGAGCATCGCCACTCTGTCCGACGGGGAGCGTGAGGCCGTTCAGAGCCTACCTGTCAGGAACCGCACGTTTGGAGCTGGGCAGGACATCGTTCGCGATGGCGATCAGCCCTCTCATTGCTGCGTGGTCATCGATGGATGGCTCTTCCGCTACAAGATCCTCGGCGAAGGACGTCGGCAGATCTTCTCCTTCCACATCCCCGGTGACACACCCGATCTGCAAAGCCTGCACCTGCCGGTGATGGACCACAGCCTTGGTACGCTGACCCAGGCTAGCGTGGCCTTTATTCCGCACGAAAGTGTCCGGGATCTGACCCTGCGCTTCCCCCGGATCGGAGCCGTGCTGTGGCGGGACACCCTGATTGATGCGGCCATCTTCCGCGAGTGGATGGCGGGCATGGGCCGGAAGTCAGCTTACGGCCGGATCGGACACCTGTTCTGCGAGATGTACGCCAAGCTCGAAGCGGTGGGCCTTGCGGGCGATTATCGCTGTCCCTTGCCGATCACGCAGGGCGAACTTGGCGATGCCCTCGGTCTCTCGAACGTCCACATCAACCGTGTGCTGCAGGAGATGCGAGGCAAGGGCCTGATCACCCTGCGCAACAACACGCTCGTCGTCCATGCCTGGGCTGAACTTTGCCGCTCTGCCGAGTTCGATCCCACCTACCTGCATCTGCAAAAAGCGGGTTGAAAGATGAGCTTCCAACTCCAGCCTGTGCAGGTTGCGACGGGCAGCAACGACACCGCGAGCAACCTCGTCTTCGCTGACGGCTTCCTCGTTGCGGTCCTCGTACAACTCTGTGAGGAGCACGAGGACGAGGCCGGTCGGTGGTTCATGGAAGCTGGCTTCGGGCGGGCTGATCACCCGAACCTGCCGACGTTCGCGACCCTCGAAGAGGCGCAGAGCTGGATTGAGCTTCAGCTCTCCAGCCCGTCAGGGTTCACATCCAGACTGGCCATACCCAAGCCCATTGAGCCCTTCTGACATCGGTAGCCCGAGGATCGAGGTAGGTCGACATGCCACGCTACTTCTTCAACCTTCGCTACGGCGCCGGGGCCGACAAGCTGGCGGTCGACCCCGAAGGGGATGAACTCGCCGACGATGAGGCCGCGCATCAGTACGCATTGCGAGAAGCGCGTGGCTTGATCGCTGGGCCGCCTTCCCTCGTCGTGCGAGACTGGTTCGTGTGCTCGTTCGAGATCGAGGACGAGGATGCCCGACGCGTCCTCACGGTACCATTCAGCGAACTGGTACCGGAAGAGGACGACCAAGTTTAGCGGGGCGCAAGGTCCGTGTCAGCCGCAAGGCATGATCCGCATCGCCATTCTGCTGGCCGGCCGGAGAAGGCATGAACCCTTATGTACTGACGCTTATGATCAGCATCGCTCTTAGTTTCTTCGGGGTCGTGCTGTTCGCGCTGTACAACGATCATTCTTGGCTTTTGGCCGCGCTCGCCTGCGTCGTGCTCATCGCCTTCGCTCCTTGGCATCGCATGCGCTAATGCTGATGCCTGGCCGTCCAAAGGATACAAATGAGACGACGCTTCGGGCGCTATGATCGATCCGCCCTAATCCCCTTTGTGTTCATAGCTTTAGCTCTCCTGTTCGCCGCCGGTCACCGCCTGCTTCAGTGGTTGGGTTGGGCGTGACGAGCCAGTCGACCGCATAGCCTCATACGAAGTCTAGCGCCGTCAGTTCTGAAACCAAAAACCCGCCGCGGCTGGAGCCGGGCGGGTGAAGGTTCTAGTTTCACTGGGTAGTGTCTGAACCGCGTGGCGCTGCGGTTATACCGGTCGGTCAGCCAAGTCGCTCAGTTGCTGCCGCCGCTACCACCGCCAGCGCTGCCGTTTGGAACAGCCTGCTCAGGCTTGTTGGCATTGCCTCCGGCGGCCGAGTCTGAGGTCGCGGTATCAGCGCCTGTTGCGCCGCGCGAAACGACGACGTCCCGATCATTGCCGGTGGTATTCGGCTCCTGGGTGACGATAGCTGCACCGGGCTGACGTAGCGAACCACTCTGAGCAAAGGCCGGAGCCACGGCGAACAAGGCGACGCTGGCGAGAACAAGGTATTTCACAGAGGCACTTTCGTTTAGGCCGACGTCAATTGCTTCCGGCCATGCAGGTTGTGATAAGTCACCCGTGCGCTCGTAGTTGCCCCAGTCCTGTGTCGCACCCCTCGGGCAATCGTCCGCGCATGATCTTAGTCACGTTTGATTAACCATATCCTGCCCAGCCTGCTTTTTACCGAGAAGCAGGTGCAACCGTGATCTCAGATCGTCCGATCTACCATGAGGCCGAAGGCTGCCCTGTCTCGCTTGATCTACTCGGGCGCGTCTACCGCGCCGACGCTGGCAAGCTTCCGCTTCTCATCGCTGACATTCCCGAGAAAGTACGGGCTCGCCTTGCGGTCTATCTCTATGGCCGCAGTCACACGCATGAGCTGGGACTGAAGGTCGGGGCTACCTGTACGAAGGCTGCGCTGTCGGGAGCGGAAGGTCCTCTCGGTGAGGCCATCTATGCGCAATCGCGCCAAGCCTACACTCGACCCACCCACGGTGAAATCCGCCCGGCCTTCGTGAGGAAGGTCAGTCTTGCTGGCGCGCAGATGGTGGGTGACCTCTACGCTTGAGATGGCGGGGCCTGAGAAACTCGGGTGCACCACGAGAGGGTTGCACCCTCCTATTTGGCGTTCTGCCAGACCGCGGTGACAGCTCGAAGGGCGGTGTCGCCGGCCGCCTCTGAGGCCCCCTCAGATCCGAAGGACCGGACTGACCGCTGCACCACCTCTTTGTCCTTCCAGATCGTCCAGTCGAACCGACCGGGCTCCGTTGCGGACGGTGTGACCCGCAGGGAATGGGGATTGGGGGTGAAGATGATCATGGGGATCATATGGGAACGCGCGCAGGTGTTTCTCAGCCATGCGGCGACAGGCCTGCACTCGAGAGATTGAGCTATTTCTTCTTGCCTGCCTTCTTAACCGGTTTCTCGTCGGCCTTCTTGTCCGCCATCTCCTTGGCCAGACGCAGAGCCTTGAGGCGCACCGTCTTGTCCTCGGTGGCCTGCTGAGCAGCCTCGTAATTTGCTCGTGCCTCGGCTCCCATGTGTGCCCTCTGCAGAAGCCCGGCAGCCCTGGTGTCGCGACGATCCTGTGCGCCGCTGTCATCGTCCGTCATGATGCTTTCCTATAAGGTGCCAGTTCGCAGAGAAGCACGCCAGATCGGGCGAGCGCGCCACCGTGGCGCACGTCAAGCCGACAGGGTGCAAAGCGATGCGCCCCACGGATAGCCTGTTAATTCTGAGGACGGTTTCGCCAGCGGAGCCGGTCAAGATGCTGCCGAAGCGGAGGAGCCCAGCCCAAGGGTAGCGATCATTCCATCCTCCTGGCGACCGGCAAGGCCAGCGCAGCGATGCGATGGTTGGTGAATTACGTCCGGAGGTCCGCGGTGCAGGAGATGGCGACCTCGCGAAAGGAGTTGACGGTCGGAGCCGGGCAGGGTCGTCTGCCTCGATCGCAGCGGACTGTGTACTACTCGGCGCACAGCGCGGTCGGGCGGACCAGGAGGGAAACCGACCACCTCCTGGTCCGTCTTGCTGGTGCCAGATGACAGGCGCAGAGCTACTCTTCACCCAGAAAAATCTGAAGCATGAAAATCGGCTATTGAACCACAACGGTCTTTCACGGAACCGTGATCAGTAGATTGTACTTCGAAGGAGCTATCCAGATAAACCCTTAACCTTTAAGCGCAATAGTCCCGCGCAAAAGTTTTTCGGCGGCCTCATATGTCATTCGATGTTCCAGATTCAATTGAGCGAGCGGCGCGCAACGAAACTAATTGGATTGCGATCATCCGAACATTCGAGGGTATCGAGATCCCCTGTACCATCAAGGACATTTCGAAAACTGGCGCAAAGATCGGGCTGCCATCGTCCTGCCAGTTGCCAAACAGCTTTATGCTGAAGGTGATAGGCAAGAGTTTCGTCTGCCGTGTCTCCGTCGCGTGGCGCAAAGACAACTTCGTAGGCGTTCACATCGAGCAGTTCGGCAAAATCGCATCAAAGGTCGAACAAGCCGAAGATGCGAATATCCGGACTACCGATGCATCGTACAAGGCGATTGGGGCTCGCCGTAGCCGGGTTTCGGCATTCTAGTTTCTGAAAGCGTGGAACGAGGCTGTTGAGACCGCGAGCTTCAGGCCCTCCACACGGTTGGTGGTGCCGGCCAACAGCTTCAGACTGCCGAGAAATTTCTTGGCGCTCGGCGCATGGAAGACCTTGCCGTTGACCATGATGAAGTTTTGCGTCGTACCCTCGGCGCCGGCCAAGCGCTCGCCCTCGACATCGAGAACCTTGAGCGCGAGACCACGCGGCAGGGAGACCGCGTCGGGCAGGATGTCGCCGGCATTGGAGGACAGGCGCATGTAGACCTGGTGCTCGCCGGGCTTGGCGAACAGGCCCTGCGCCAGCTCGGGGGGCAGGTTCGCGTCGACCGTCAGAACCCCTTCCAGGATGCCGTGCGACTTGGCGTGCACGGACCGGACCGCATGTCCTGAGTCATCGGCCACGATCTTCAGGATCTTGTCGAAGGTCTCGTTCAGCTGGTCGATCGTTTCTCCTTCGTCGGCCTTCACCTGTTCGACGTTTGGGTTGTAGCGGACTGGCGCTTGCAAGGTCATGGGCTCCGCCTCGATGCAATCTCGACGAGAACAACGCTCGTTTTTGGTTCATTCCAGCTTCGTAGATGTTCAACAGATGGTGAGCATCTTGGCGTAGATACCTCTTCGGCGACCACAACGTATCCATGATCCTCCGGCCCTAATGGCCGACCAGAATTGTCCCTTGAGCTGGGTCCTACGTCCAATGGCTGCGTGCGCGATGCCCGAACGGGCATGGAGACCGCATTCCGTTGGACGCCGGGCTACGAGACCCTGTTGCAGTCAGTTTTATGGATGCACCGATGCAGGCTGAGCCCCAGCGCTGGCTTTTGCTCTTCGCTGCGAACGGAAAATCAGATTTCGTGGACGAAGACCATCTGGCGGTCGCGCGGGCGTGATCCATGTCCCTTCGCATGAACTTCGTCCCCCACGACCGTATCGAGACCGGCCCGGCCCGGATCAGGGCCGCCGCGCGCGCGGTGTCGCGCCGCGCGGCCGAGCGTGCCGATGCCCTCGACCGGGAGGGCGGGTTTCCCGCAGAGGATATCGCCCACGCCCACGCGACGGGCCTGCTCGCTGCGCCGCTGCCGGTGGCCCTGGGGGGAGGCGGCCTCGATGCGCCGGAGATGGCGCCGGCTCTCGCCGATCTCCTGGCGCAGATCGGGCGCGGCAGCCTCGCCCTCGGGCGGCTCTACGAGGGGCATGTCAACGCGCTGGCCCTCGTCGTCCGCTACGCCGAGCCGGCGGTGGCCGAACGCCTGGCGGGCGACGCCTGCGACGGCCACCTGTTCGGGGTCTGGAACACGCAGCCTCAGGCGGGCGGCCTCACCCTCGAGGAGGCGGACGGCGCAGCGACGCTGCGCGGGGTCAAGTCCTTCGCCTCCGGTGCCGGCTCCGTCACCCGCCCCCTCGTCACCGCGCGCCGGCCCGACGGGCGCCAGCAGATGATGGTGGTGGACCTGGAGGCCGGAACCCGGGCCGACCTCTCGGGCTGGCGGGCGCAGGGCATGCGCGCCTCGCACTCGGGCATCCTCGACTTCACGGGGCTGCCCGCCGACCCCGGCGGATTCGTTGGCGGTCCCGACGCCTACTTTGCCGAACCGCACTTCTCCGGCGGGGCTTGGCGCTTCGCCGCCGTGCAGCTCGGGGGCGTCGAGGCGGTGTTCGATGCCCTGCGGGACCATCTCGGGCAAACCGGACGGGGCGGCGACCCGCACCAGGCGGCCCGTCTCGGCGAGGCCGCGATCGCTGTGGAGACGGCTCGCCTGTTCGTCACACAGGCGGCGCGGCTCGCCAGCGACCCCGAGGCCGATCCGGCCCGGGTCATCGCCTACGTCAACCTGACCCGGCTGGCGGTCGAGCGGGCCGGGCTCGACGTCCTGGAACGCACCCAGCGCTCGGTGGGGCTCTCCGGGTTCCTGGCACCGCATCCCTTGGAGCGGCTGACCCGGGATCTCGCGACCTACCTGCGCCAGCCCGGCCCCGACCGGGCGCTCACCAGCGCGGCTGCCCATATCCTCGCCGATGCAGGCCCCGCCGACCTCCTCTGGCGCGTGCCCGCTGAGGCCTCTAATCCATGACGTCCCGGGCAAAGCTCGGTGCAATGGGTTGTCCTACCACAGCGGGCCTGCCGTTGAGGACCTGAGCCATGTGCAACCTCCTCAGCTTGATCACACCCCAGGCCGAGATCCGTACCTCCATTGGCGTGTCGACTGATAAGATGGAAGGGCGCTTCACTACGCGCAACCTTTAAAACGGACAGCCTGCGAACCCTAATTATTTTGATGCCGCGCGAAAAGCATACATTGAACCAATAGCAATTTCTGATGTATTCGTTTTCATAAAAAGAGGAGGATGATAAAGTGCTATCTATGCGGCATTTTAAATACCAAAAATTTTCGTCTCTAGCCAGGACTGCAAATCGGCTGGTACGAGCGGCCGCGACATCCAGTAGCCTTGTGCTTCTTCACACCGCCAGCACCTAAGGATCTCGTAAGCCTCTTTGCTCTCAACACCTTCCGCCACAACTCGGAAGCCAAGCCTTTGCGACAATTCGATGAGATGCTGAACGAGGGTTTGGCCCTTCAGATCCTCCGCAAGATTTCGGATAAAGGACTGGTCGATCTTCACAATGTTTGCCGGGAGGTGCCTTAGGTATGAGAGGCTGCTGTAACCGGTTCCAAAATCGTCGATCGCCACGCGGATACCTGCGTTCTGGAGCGTCCGAAGCTGCTCCTCAACATGCGAACGGTTCTTAATGAGAGCGCTCTCTGTAACTTCGACCTCAAAGACAGAAGGATTAACACCGGCCTTTCGCAGTTGGTCGATAAGGTCGGTAGCAAAGTGCGGCTGGTCCAAGTTCGCCACTGAGACATTGACCGAGACGGCCAGATCTATTGCCATCGCTCGCCAAGCAACGATCTGCCGAATGGCTGCGGCAATCACCCACGCTGTGAGCGGGCCAGCCAGATCGGTCTGTTCAACGAGCGGAATAAATTCTCCCGGTGAAACTGCGCCGAGTTCGGGGTGTTTCCAGCGGATGAGTGCCTCTACGCCGATGCATGCTCCCGTGCTCAGATCAATGCGCGGCTGATAGACGAGCGAAAGCTCCTGCCCGGTGATCAGCGCGGCACGCATGTCGCTCAGGAGCCTGAAACGCCTCCGATGATGGTCGTCAGCGGCCACTGAGTAGATGCTTACCGGATGGCCTGTCAGACGTGCCTCCTGAGCCGCATTATGTGCCATGCGGATCGCGTCCTCACCGAGGCTCTGACCAACCCCAAGGGGTGCAACCCCAATGACGGGGTTCAACGATACCCGTACCGGCGCTGAGCTTAGATGTCTGAGCAACTGTTCGCTCAGGTGCTGAAAGCCATCCTCCAGCTTGCTCTCGCCGCGTGGAGCTTGAACAATCCAAGCAAATTGGGCCGAGCCGACATGGTAGAGTTGCGTTGAGATCCCGAGGTTGATGGAAATGACACGGGTCGCCTCTCGCATCAGATCCTCGATGATCCCGATACCAAGGACACGTACAGTATCGGACATCTTGAGAGCATCGATGACCTCAGCCAGCGCGAGGTGACGCGGCTGTCCATCTGCCTCGGACGCTTGATCGTGGAGATCCTCAAGAAGCTGGTGACGGTTGGGTAGCCCCGTGACAGCGTCGACCCGTCCGAACGCGTGCTGAAGTTCGACTTGAGCCATGACCATGGCGGCAAGATCGGTGAGTGCTCCCTGTTCCTGCCCAGAGATCTGGCGCGGTTCCGTGCCCAGGACACACATGGCACCCAGGCAGAACCCTTCGCGCGTGGTAAGCGGTGCACCTGCGTAGAACCGTATTCCGGATTGAGCCAGCGGGCTGTTCCGGTAGCAGGGATGTTCCAGTAGGTCGGGGATCATCAGGGAACTGGTTGTATCCGTCACCTCACCGCAGGGCGCTCGATCCCGCGGGATCTCCCAGTGCTCGACGCCAACCCGTGATTTGAACCACTGCCGATCGCTGTCTGTCAGTGATATGGCAGCGACAGGTAGATCGAATAGCTGGCTTGCCATCCGGGTGATGCGATCAAAGCTTTCGGCAGGAGGCGTATCGAGAAGCCTCAGTTGCTTGAGTGCTTGAAGCCTCGCGTTCTCTGATTGGGTGCTTGCCATTTCGTAACCCACGTTCTTCTTCTAGCGATGATGGGGGAGAATTACGAACGTAGAGCTAATCCCTTCCATGGCTTCTATCGTTTTAGATACACCGCGCACTTGGGTCGCATCAGTCAAAGTTCTGGGCGGTTATGTATCAACAAAAGATCGTACAGCTGACACATAACCCAATAGGAGGAACGTCTTGCATACAACGAGTTAAAAGGATCAGTCCAAGGGTAAATAGTTACCAGTCGGCCGCTTTGCTCATCATGCCGATTGGAAGGCGAGGGCCAAAACTGATCATCATCGGTCTCTCGGCCACGGGCAATGTAGCGCCGATCCATATCTCAAGGTCTGATCGTAGCGCCGTCAGATCGGCGTCAGGCTCGGGTACGATGAACGCCTTCAAGCGAGCGCCTTCATCGGAACGCATGAGTCGGACGGCGGCTTCATGAACGCCCGGTTGCCCGGAGAGACGAGCTGCAATGCGAGCGGGAAAGACGTTGATGCCCCCAACCTGGACAGCGCCGTCGAGGCGCCCTGCTAGGTGGAAATGATCCCGGCCCTGATGGCTGATGCGGTCCGGGAGGGGAAAGCGTGGTCCGCTCTGATGAATGATCTCGGGAAGATCCTCGTGGACGGGCTCGATGAAGCGCCAATGCGGCATAAGCTGGTACGTCGCCGTTGGCCAGCGCCGCACGGCCACCCCTGCCGTCTCGGAGGACCCGTACACTTCCGTCATCGCCGCGAGGCCGCTCTGACAGAGCGATTCAATCAAATCTGGAGGGCATGGGGCTGTTGAAACGACACCCTCGACGCCTGGAGGCCAGGCCCTGAGGGAGCGCTCCAGCCATCGCCAGCGATCGGGAAAAGTGACGAGGAGGTCGCCTGGTTCAAGCCGACGGCTCAGTTCCGCTGCATCGAGGCGCACTGCATCGAGATGGGGAACTCGGAGCACGTCGGGTAGGAGCGCGGTGAACAGGAAGCCATAGGCATGATGGCTCGGCACCAGAGAAACGATGCGGCGTCTATCTCGAAACAGGTCTGCGAGGAACGAGGCTTCCACGTGCAAGGCCTCGGCCGTGTGTGGGCATCGCTTCGGCTGTCCCGTCGTTCCCGAGGTGGTGAAAGTGACCCTAGCGACGCCAGATCGCCAAGCCGCCTCGATGCGATCGATCCAATCGCCGAACGTCGCATCGGAAAGCAGCTTCTCCTCGCCATTCGCCTCGTGCAGGTGGAACATCTCGTTGACGGCTGATGCGAGCCACAACGTCTCGAGCGAGTCGCATCCGAAGCCAGATGTTGTGTCGCTCCCGATGCGTGTGACCTCCAGCCACTCCGACGATAGATGGGTCGGTAATCGTGCACCTGAATTGCCGCGACCACGCGCAGCCAAAAGTTCTGCGCTGAGCAGGCTCTGCAGAACGGTCTTGAGCGAACGGCGGGAGAGCATCAATGGGGCCAGTTCGATCAGGCAGCGGCCTGATCGGCTTCGAAGGAGACGACCCGATTACGCCCAGTACGCTTGGCTTGATACAGGGCTGCGTCGGCCGCCGCGAGGAGCTCAGCGAGGGATGCAGCAGGCGCCACATCAAGGGCGCTGCAGCCGAAGCTCGCTGTGATACTCAGCTGGGTCTCGCCGCAATCCACCGCTTCGCAGGCAAGTGCCATACGCAGGCGATTGGCTGTCACAGCCGCCACCGCCAAGGTGGTACTTGGCAGAAGCGCTACGAACTCCTCGCCGCCCAGGCGTGCGAAGATGTCCTCTGGGCGCAGCTCGGCCTCGCAACGCTGTGCTACCTCACGAAGCACCGTATCCCCGGCCGCATGCCCATATCCGTCGTTCACACGCTTGAAGTGATCGACATCGAGGACGATGACGGCCATCGACTCCCCGCCTTGGAGCGATCGCACACGTTGACGTTCCGCCGCCTCGAAAAAGTGCGCTCGATTGCTGGCACCCGTAAGGTGATCACGGGTCAGCATCCTTCGCAGATCAGCGGCGTCCTTTCCCTGCCGCGTCACCGCCCGCATCACCAGGGTGAAGCCAGCCGTAGGCTCCTCTGCGTGATCACGTACGGCAACCAGGCGCTGGCACCAGTAGCGCCCGCCATCGGCGCGGGCATGCCAGCCCTCGTGTAAGTGCCAACCGTCGCGACGCGCAATCGTGATGGCCTCGCCGGGGAGTGGCATCGCCGTAGCTCGGTCCGGGCGGTCGAAGGCCTCGAACCGACGACCCAGCAACTCGGCCTCGGCAAAGCCTGTCTGACGCAAAATCGACTCCGTGACGGCGTCGATGCAGCCGTTCGCATCGAGCGAAAGCACGGCGACGTCGTCGACACCATCGAGGAGCGAAGCAAACCACGCTTCCGCTTGCTTCAAGCGCCGCTCTCGGACGACCTGCTCGGTGACGTCTGACAAAGTCGCGATGTAGCGCTCCTGGGTCAGCTTCACGACGCTGCAGGCCAGGACCAGCGCTCGGTCTCCGCGGCCGGTTACGATGCGGTGACCGTCACAGATCGCACCGTGAACGGACTCGAACCGCTGGATCATGTTGCGCAATTCGGGGGCGCAGCCCTCCATCACCTCGAAGAGGTTGGTGACGAAGGGACGCCCTGCAATTGGCAGCAGAAGGTTCATGGCGGCCGGATTGACCATGCCGATGCCGCCTGTGGCTGAGAATTCGATCAGACCAGCCGGACAGGCATAGAGGAACTGCAGCAGGGCTGCGTTCTCGGCTTCGAGCTCGGAGGTCATGGCAGCCTCACTCAGCGTTGGATAAGGATGAAGTGCCGTTCCATTCCAGACGCCTTCAGGAGACGAAGACGTACGGGGGTCGGGCGCATGCGCAGGGTCAGTACGTAGTCGATGATTGCATCGATCTCCGCTTCATCCTCGAAGCGCTGCGCCACCATGAAGTTGTTCATGCACTGGGCCGTCACGGAGAAGTAGTGCGTGCCGATCACGGTCTCGCGAGGCAGGCCGGCTAGGCGCTCCTCCGTCGCATTGTAGATCTCGACCAACCCCTCGGACGATAGGCCAACAACCCCGAAAGGCAGCCTATCGAGCTGTTCGGTTCCCATAGTGTCGAGAGTGTCAGGGGTGATGGCTTCGAAGGAGAGCATGGCAGCGCCTTATCCGTTCCGTGCTGCTCAAGCTGCGTGTGCAGAAATCGCGGCGGTGGCAGCCGATGTAGGGCTTGAACCCACGCCGTCACGCTGAGGGAACCACGCCGCCGGCAGACAGGCCACGGCTGGTTTGGCGAAGAGATAACCCTGGAACAGCTCGATCCCGGTTGCCCGGAGCGTCGCCAACTCCGCTTCCGTCTCGATGCCTTCAGCGATCACTGCCACCCCCAACGTACGGGCCATCGTAACCACAGAAGCAACGATGGTCTGACGAGCCGCCGAGGTGGCGATACCGCGGATCAGCTCCATGTCCAGCTTGATAAAATCCGGCTGGAAGTTCGCCAGCAGATTGAGGCCGGCGTAGCCTGCCCCGAAGTCGTCGAGCGCGGTAGCAAAGCCGTGTTTGCGATACTCGGTGATGATGCGCTGAACGTGAGCCACATCGGTCATGCGCTCGTTCTCGGTGAACTCGAACATGATTTGCCGGTGCGCAAAACCGACGCGTCGGGCCGCTTCCAGCGTCGCGCGGATGCAGGCGGCCGGCTCATACACAGCGTTAGGCATAAAGTTGATCGAGAGCCGGGTCTCGGCGTCTGGAAACAGGGCGCCGGCAAGCTCGATCGCCTTGACGCGGCAGGCTTGATCGAACTTGTATCGGTTGGTGTCGTCGACCATCCCCAAGATTTGACCGGCCCCTTGGCCCTCGGTCCCTCTCACCAAGGCCTCGTAGCCCCAGACCCTTCCGAGGGAAACGTTGACGATGGGGTGGAATGCCATAGTGAACGCAAAGGGCAGCGCCTCGCCGCCCTGGCATCCAGCACACCCAATTTTACTCATCACAGCTTCCTCAAGCCGTAGCCCTCAGGACGATCACACGGCACTACTTTGCGCTTTATGAATAAACGGGCCCACAAAACCCATGCGCGAGAGTTGCGTGGTGTTCTACTCGCGCTGAGCGATTCGCATAAGCGGCCACAGCACGTCCGCGGAAACCTAGATGCTGTGTCTGGACCATGCTGATCGCGCAGAAGCGTTAGTCGCTGAGATCTACCTGGACAGCTGTCATATCGCGTGTTCGAACCGCCACGCCTGTCGTCGCGTCATCCATGTCGGCGTCCTGTCGACTATGTGTGTTCCTTGTGCTGAACGATCACGCCCCACCAACCAAGGCCAGCGTAGGTCTCGTAGCCCGGCGTCCGATGGAACGCGGTGACCGTGCCAGTTCGAGCATCGCGTACGCTGCCATTGGACGTATGACCCGAATCAAAGGATAAGCGCTCGCTCAGCACGCCTTGCCGATCGGAGGCCGCGAGGACGCGCTTGTTGGCATCCACAAGCAGGACCCGTGTGCGAGCTCGATCAGCCGGCGCTACTCGCACACCTTCTACGATGGCGCGCGCCTGCGGCTCCCAATCGAAGTGAATGGCGAGCACGCCTAGCTCTCGTCCCTGTACGCGACCGCCTTCCCTGACACTTGCACAGTAGGTCGCAACCTGCTGGCCTCCGAGAAGATCCTGACGAGTCACGTCCGCAGCAACGTAGCCGTCTCCATCCTTCAGCCCTCGGGCTTGCTGGAACCAGCTCTCATTGACGAAGTTCCGGCCGACAACGCTTGGGTAGCGTTCCGGTCGGCCGCTGGCAATGACGGTGCCATCGAGCGCACAGAGCCAGAGATCGAGGTAGACGGTGTAGGCCGAGAGGATGATGCCAAGGCGCTGGGTCGCGTAGGCGACTCGCTCTGCATCCGGCGCGGCCGCACAATCGACAACGGCACTGTCGGTGGCCCACCAGCGCACGTCACACGTCCGCTCATAGAGGTTGCGATCAATCAGCTCGACCGCGTTCAGCGCGAGGTCGACCAGGCGCTCATCCTGCGCTGCGCTGGTGATGTGCTGCACCATGTGCTGCAAACCCGTGATGCGCCCAGCAAGCTCGGCATCCAGTGCCTTTGCGATGTCCTCGACTTGGACCCCGACCGCACGGACCTCCTGTGCGACCACAGAGAAGCCACGCCCGTTCTCGCCCGCGCGGGCGGCCTCGATGAGGGCGTTGAGCGCCAGCATCTTCACCTGTCCGGTGACGGCCTGGATGCTGCGCGTCTTGTCGGCCGCGATCTTGATCAACGCGGCCGTTTCCGAAGCGACATGCGTCATTGTTGGCGTGTGATCAGGCTGCGGCGAAATAACCCGAGGATGTGTAGTGCCTGCTAGCATTTGCGATCATTCTCAGCACATCAGTTGCCGAGGTGCTAGCAAACCGCGCCTAAAATAATGTGAACCACACGCAAGTTCTCAATGCTCTTTTCTCACGAATACGTGAATATACAACCGAAGGCACCTACTTCGCCTCTAAGGATCAGAAATCGAACTGCCTCGATGAAGACAGGGGCTGCCTACATACGCGATGTCGAACGTTCGCTTGGTCTGGACGCTTTGCTCTGTCGGATATGACCTGAAGTGCGAGCCAATCATTCAGGTCAATGCAAAATCGGATAGCTCGTACAACGGGCGGATCTCGATCTCGCTGGGACCGGGCATCGGGTTGGGACAGCGCTTCACCCACTCGACCGCTTCGACCATGTCCTTGACCTGCCAGATCCAGTAGCCGGCGACCAACTCCTTCGTCCTGGAGAAGGGGCCATCCATGACCGTGCGTTCCTGACCATCAAAGGCGATCCGCTTTCCCCTCGAGGAAGGGTGAAGACCATCGCCAGCCAGGAGGATTGCAGCTGCGAGGAGGTCCTGGTTGAACTTACCCATTGCCTCCAGAAGCTCGCGCGACGGCATGATGCCTGCCTCGCTCTCAGCGGTCGCCTTCACTAGAACCATCAGGCGCATCGCTCACCCTTCTCAGCACTCATTGGTGAACCCTGAGAGGCTAATTCATTCAGGGCTGAAATGATGTCCTTAGGCAATGCTGGTTTGCAGAACCAAGGCATCTCCCGAAAAGCCAAAGCGCGGGGATCATCCTGCTGCAGGCCCGAGTGGACTAGGATCGGGATGCTCCGTTGGCGCAGCTTGTGTCCAAGGGCAGTACAGAACCCCTCTCTGAGCCTGACGTCCAGAACCGCAAAAGAAGGGTTTTCCCACTCGATGGCAGCCAATGCCTCAGCGGTGGTCGCAAACGGTCCCAGCACGCGGTAGCCCGCCTGCTCCAGGGCATCACCCAGATCTTCGGCAACGATGGTATCAGCTTCGGCGAGAAGCACGACGGGACGGTGTACAAGAAGGTCCATGCAATGTTCCAGGAAAGGGCTACCTGTCGCCCCAGAGGCGAACGCCGCTAATATTATGATATGATCATGGATTACATTGCGGGTAAATAATTTAGAAAACTTGGTCAGAAACCGAACTCATAGAAAGTACGATACCGCACAAATTTATTCACAATAATTTTCGCGGATCACATTGCAAATATTTATCAATACCCTACGTCGTTGCCATCGTCTGCACGAGAATTCGAGCGCCGGCGGCTAGGAGACGGTGCGCTCTTGCTCCTATGAGGAGAGTAAGAGCCTATGGTTCAGTCTCAACAATCTGGCGTGCGAAATCGCTTGCTGCAGCGTATGTCCGTTGACGACTACGCGCTGTTGCAGCCGTGCCTTAAGCTGCTGCCGACCAGGATGCGTCAGACGCTGATCAGGCCCTATGAGCCGGTGACGCAGCTCTTCTTTCCTGAAGTGGGTTACACCTCTGTCGTGGCAGATGTCGCCGGCAGTCGCATTGAGGTTGGCGTCATCGGGCGCGAGGGGCTGGTTGGCCTTTCGCCCGTACTGCTCGACAGCGTCAGCGCGCCGTACCACGAGTTCGTACAATGTCCTGGCGAGGTGCTCGTCGTCAGTACAGCCCATTTCCGCGCGGCCGTCGATCGTAGCTCGACCTTGCGCACCCTGATGCTGCGCTATTTGCAAACCACGCTAATCCAGGCGCGACACACCGCGTATGCGAACGCCGCCTACACCATAGACGTTCGCTTGGCTCGCTGGCTCCTGATCTGTCACGACCGCTTGGATGGTGACGACATCCCAGTCACCCACGAATTTCTTTCGATCATGCTCGGGGTTCGGCGCTCCGGCGCAACGTTGGCGGTGCAAACACTAGAAAGTAATCTTCTCATCAAGGCACGGCGCGGGTGCATCACAGTGTTGAACCGCGAAGGCTTGGTCGCACTTGCCGATGGTTGTTATGGAGTACCCGAAGCTGAGTACGCTCGCTTGATTGAGGGCTCATGAGATGCCGCACTACTTTTTTAATCTACGGCATCGCCAAGGACCTGCTGGATTAGAGGTTGACCTGGAAGGCGAGGAGTTTCACGACTTGAACGCAGCGCGTGAGCGCGCGTTGGATACAGCACGTGATCATATTGCCAGAACACGGACAGACGTCATCCGCGATTGGTTCGTCTGCTCCTTTGAGATCCAGGATGAGAATGGCAACAGCGTTCTGACGGTGCCGTTCAGCGCTGTCGTTCCTGAGGAGGACGACGAAGAGCAAGCGGGCTGAGCGATAGGTCCGCTTTCAGCCAGAGGCACCTAGATGCGGACGGGCTGGAAACTACCCGTGACGGCAATAAATCTTCGTTCGCCAAGCTGCCCCGAAATGGACCTTCCGAGGGTCTGTGAAGGGTCGATAGCAACCTGAACGATGTGTCGGATATCCGATCGTTTTCCCGTCATCCTCTCGGAGCTCAGTTCAAGCCTCCTCAAAACAGCCGCTTTATGTCGGAAAAACATGACCGGTTTTCTATTTCTGATTAAACGCGCCTGAATCACTATCCCGACATACTCGTCGGATATACCCGCGTCTCCACCCTCGACCAGAACCTCGCCCTACAGCGCGATGCGCTCACCAAGGCCGGGTGCGAACGCCTGTTCGAGGAGAAGAAGTCTGGCAAGGCCGGGACCAAGCGCCCCGAGTTCGAGGCAGCCCCCGCCTACCTTCGGCCCACCGACGTGCTCGTCGTGTGGAAACTCGATCGGCTTGGTCGCTCGCTTGTCGAGATGATGCACACCATCGACAGCCTGCGGAACTTGACCAGGAACACCTCCTCAATCCGGCCGGTCGTGCGCTCTAGCAATGCGTCGGCAGCGTACAGGCGCCCTGTCAGCAGCTAGGCCCCATCGGCCTGGGCGGTCATCGTCTCGGCGAGCAGGGTAGCAGCTGCCAAGTTTTTTTAATATGAAGATTGTATTGTTTTAAAGCGGTAAAGCGATATAATACCGTTATTCCAACTGCACTCTGAATTGCGGGGGCCGGCCTGCCTTAGACAGGGCTCCTGAAGCGATAACCGCCTGCACCAGGCTGCCAGGTGGGTGCGTGTGCCGCTCGCAGCGCCAGAGCGCGTGTAGGCGGGCGTACCTCGCCGCAGGGCATAGCGCCCAGGCACTCAGCGGGCGTCGATCTATGGCGTCGAGGCCGTCGGCCGACAGCCCTCCCCCGACCAAGCCGAGCGCGTAAGCCATCTCTCGTGCCTCGTCGTACTCCGCCAGCGCGAATAACCCATCCATGTCGAACGATCGCCCGCGCTCGCTGGTTACCGCTTCGAGGCGCCGGACGACATTGGCGTAGCGCTCCAGGGCGCCACGATCAGGCGGTTCCCTCAGCTCATTTTCTCCCATTCCCTTAGCCCCTCCGTCAGTCGAAACGTAATTATCCGCCTAATGTAGTGTTAGTTTGTTTTACGGGTGATATAATATTAAAAACAATGTTTTTAATATTAATTCAATTTTTGACGCTGTCGCCTATTGAGCAAATCAACGAACAATTCCGCGTCACCGAGGCCGCTCTAGATGCTGCCCCTCAGGCCGGCGAGCCCAGCCGCTCCTATCGTAACGGAGTTGCTCGTCCAGGGCGTGTCATCGCTTGAGCCAATCGAGGGCGGCGGCGAGGTAGAGGACGCCCATGAAGCTGACGGCGGTCTTCTCGTAGCGGGTGGCGATGGCGCGCCACTCCTTGAGCCTGGCCCAGAGGCGCTCGACCTGGTTGCGGTTGTTGTAGATCCAATCCGGGCAGGCCACGGGCGCTTCGTGGCGCTAAGGCGGGATTGCAGGCCGAGCGCCCATGTCCCAGATGTGTTCGCGAAAGACGTGGCTGGTATAGCCGCGGTCTCCCACGACCCATTTGGGCACCCCCGGCAGTTGATCGAGCAGGGGAACAGCGTGAGGGAGTTCATAGGCCTGACCGGGCGCCAGCCGGAAGGCGATGGCGCGGCCCTGCCCGTCGGCGATCACGCAAGCCTTGGTGCCATAGCCACCACGCGAGCGGCCAAGAGCTTCACGAGCGTCTCGCTCGGCCGCAGATCCCCCCTTTTGGCGGCTCCCGCCTTTTGGTGCGCCCGCACGTTCGTGCCGTCGAGGAACACCATGCCGAGTTGGACGCCGCGTTCCTGCACGAGGTGAAGAAGCCGCTCCCAGACGCCGGCACGCGACCAGCGGATGAAGATCTGGGCGGCCCGCCACCAGGGTCCCAATTCCTCGGGAATGGCCCGCCATTTGGCCCCGTTCTGATGCCGCCAGAGAATGGCCGAGAGCGTGCGCTGCAGATCCTGCGGAGGCGTTTTGGCCTTGGGCCGGCAGGCTTCAATCAGAGGCTCCAGATCAGCCCATTGCGCGTCGCTCAGCATCGTCCCTCCTCCATCAGAGAGACGAAAACGCAAGCCCAGCCAATCTGTTCAGGCGACGACAGGCCTTAGAGGCTGAGCTAGCTACCGGGCAGCAGCCTAGAGCCAGCGAGAAGGCCGCCAGCGCCTCTTAGGAGGCCGAAGCCATCCAGGCTGTAACGCGGTGACATCCGGCTAAGCGACAGCCAGCAGGCCGTCGGCGCCCTTTGGCGGCCGCGCTCAATCCCTTGTTAATCCGCCATCATTAGCCGATAACGATCACGGGATTTTAATATGAAAAAGGGGGTGACAATGATCGTCACGATAGGGGCAACAAAGGGAGGCGTCGGCAAGAGCACCCTATCCATCAATCTCAGCTGCGCTCTGGCCGCGTCTGGCCGCGATGTGTGGTTAGTCGATGGTGACCGCCAGGGAACCAGCCAGACCGCCATCACCATCCGTACCGATAGTGGACAACAGCCTGGCATCGCGGTTGCTCAGTACGCCGACGGGCAGACCCTGCGCGGCCAGATCCAGCACCAGCGGTCCAAACACGACGTAATCATCATCGACGCCGGCGGCCGGGACTCCACTGCGCTGCGTGCTGCCTTGGTACTGAGCGACGTGCTGCTCGTCCCGTTCCAGCCGCGTAGCCTAGACGTCTGGGCGCTGCAGCAGATCTCTGACCTGATTGATGAGGCTCGCAGCGTGCGTGACGGGCTGAAGGCCTACGCAGTGCTCAACTTGGCGGACCCCGGGTTTACCTCGACTGACAACGTCGACGCAGCCGCGGCCATCGGAGATTGGCCTGCCTTAGAGTACCTGGACACGCCGATTGTTCGCCGGAAGGCCTTTGCCAATGCCGCCGGCCAGGGTGTCTGCGTCCACGAGCTGAACCCTAAAGACCCGAAAGCCTGCGCCGAGTTAGATAATCTGATCGCACACTTGTTTTAATATGAATTTCCTCTAGGAACCATATCATGGCAATCACACGTGCGCCGGCCAAGCCGACCTTAGAACCTGCTCCCGCTGCCCGCGAGGAACGTTTCATCTCCGGTGCCCCTGACGCTCAATCTCAGGCCACTGGCCGAGGAATCCGCAAGGGGAAGAAGGAGCAGATCACCATCACCGTAGCGCCGGAAATCCTGGATCGCGTGGACGAGGCTCGGCACAAGATGGGCCTGAGCCGGGCTGCGTGGATCAACACCTGCATCTTCCAGGGCCTGGAGAGCGGCTTCACCGGCATTCGGGGATCGCGGGATGAGTAGCGAGCCGAAGCAGCTTAGTGACCTGCTGGGGGAACCCGGGCTTGAGGCTAAGCTTGAGGCGCTGGGCAAGGCAGTGGCTCAGGACGCTGCCGTGAGGCAGGCTACACTTGAGCAAAACGGGGGGCGCGCGCCGAAGCGCCAGGAAGGCCCAGCAGAGCGCGCAGCACAGACCCAGGCTCGCAACCAAGGCAAGGCGCTGAACGGCTCCAGCGGCCAAGCTGTCGAGCTAGGGAGCCCAGCTCCGGCGCTCACTCAGCAGATCGACCTATTCATCGCCACCGGCCGAGCCGCAGCGCCCAAGGACGAGTTGGCGACCATGGAGCATCCGGTCTACGCGATTGAGGATGGTGACCAGCGGATCATGACCTACGAGCACAACGGCGTGACCTTGGAGGTGACGCCGTCAGTGAAGGGTAGGGCGACCATCCACGACAAGGACATCGTACTGACGTGCGTGTCCAAGGTCGTCGATGCCGTGAACCGCGGTGAGCCGGTCTCCCGCACCGTTAGCATCAAGGCGCACGACGTCTTGACCTTCACGAACCGCAGCACATCAGGTCGCGGCTACGAGCTGCTGGAGCAGGCCCTGGAGCGGCTTGCCGGCACCCGCATCAAGACCTCGATCGCCACTGGGAAACCGGCCAGGCGCCGCACCAAGGGCTTCGGCCTGATCGATGCCTGGGAGACCATCACCCGAGGACCGAACAATCGTCTTGAGGAGCTGCGTATCACCTTAAGCGAGTTCACCTTCGACGCCGCCATGGCGCTGGAGGTGCTGAGCATCGACCAGGACTACTTCAAGCTTCGGAAAGCCACTGAGAAGCGGCTGTACGAGCTGGCCCGCAAGCACTGCGGCGACCAGGGGCGATGGAAGGTTGGGCTCGAATTGCTGCAGAAGAAGGTCGGCAGCCGCCAGCCCCTGTTCAAGTTCCGGGCAGCCGTACGCAGCATTGGGGAAGAGGGGTCGCTGCCTGGCTACCACTTGGTTTTCCTGCACACCGACGATTCCGTAGTGTTCTACGGCCGGAGCGCGGCGGGCTTGGCGGCGATGGAAAGCGACCTAGTCACGCTCCCCAAGCCTAAGGCGGAAGGCTCTCGGCGAAAGTCGGTTCGCAGACCGACCACAAAGGGCATCTAATTCGTCACTCTACGGATAAATCACCACAAGGCATTGTTATTTATGAGACTTCACGGAATCTAAAGGAGACTGCCAAGTTCGTTCTTGACACGAAAAGCTGGGTTTTGCAGCCCCTTCGGATGCGGATTCGGCACTCTACGGATAGTTGCGGGCTCCGAACCCTACGATTCGTCACTCTGCGGATGTTCGCTTCGTCACTCTAAAGATAGAGGTTCGTCACTCTGCGGATAACACAATTCGTCACTCTGCGGATGATTACCCCCATTTTCGCCAGCAAAATCAGGAGTTTGCAAAGCCCTAACAACGCGCGCGCGTCTTTAACTGATTAACATATTTCTTAACGTCGTGGACAGAGGCACAGGAAAGCGGGGAAAATCTCGGCAGCGGGTTGGCTCGAAGACCTTGAGCCAAACGCGGAGTTAGGCCCGCAACTCGCCACCTTCACAGAATTCTGCCCTTACGATGTTCCCGTCGACCCAGAATCAATCGACACCTCCCCGTTGGCTTGGCGGGAAAGCCCACAGTGCCTCGAGGCGTGTCGTGAACTTGGATCTAAGACACAGAACGACCTATTCTGTCCCGCTTTTCCCCTTTGTTCGCCGAGGAAAGCCGAGCGGATCTATTCCCGCAGCGCAGGAGCTTCAGGAACCCTGATCGAGCCGCATCCTTGGAGAGGCCGTTGGCTGCTGGCCTGCTCCAGCTCTCTGCCTCCCAGCTCGCCGCACGCTTCACAGAAAGCCAGAGGGCCGTCCTGCGCATCGTCGGCGACGAGGTCGCGGCCAGCCTGGAGCGTGTCCAGACCTCGTGGGTTACTTGATAAGTTCACAAAGCGTCAGGCTGTTCGTTGCTCGCATCACCCCGTAGCTCCGGCTCGAACTCGTCGAGGGCGCGCAGTGCCTCACCTGTGACTTCGGTGACGAGGTCCTGCAAACCGTCTGCAATCTGGTTGCGGATCTCAACCTTAAGCACCTTGAGGAAGCTGCGCGCACCTGCTGTGCCACCCTGGCCAACCGCGAGCGCCAGCGCCTCCGCCCGGCCTTCGAGCCGATCGAGGCGCAGGATCATCGCCGAAAAGATCCGCGTCGCATCGCTCGCGAGCTGGTCGACAGGCACCAGCAGGTCCAGGTCACGCCCCAGAGCGATCTTCTCGCGATCAGCCTGGTAGGCCATGCGGCGCGCCTGCTCGGCTGTGTAGACCGGGTCACCCGACGCGCTGGTCAGCGGACCACCGCTTCTGCGGGTGGCGTGCCCCTGTTGCCGTGCCAGGTCGTTGGTTTGTCCCACCGCATCCTCGTACGCAGCCACGTTCACGAGCTTGACCCGGCCCTTGCCCGCCCGCGTACGGAGCAAACCCTGTGCCTCAAGGCGGGAAACCCGCTCGGAGACGGCCGCCTTGCCGAGGCCCTTCTCGGCAGCCAGGTCGGAGATGCTGAGCCACAGTCCCTCAGGGCCGGACGTGTTCGGTTCATCATCGATCATGTTCGGTGTGTTCGGTCAGAAGTTGGAGGGTGGCGCTAGCGCGATCCCGGGTGCTTTTCGCCCGCAGGTCTCAGCCAAAGGGGAGGGACCCGGGCAGGACAGGGGCCGCGATCGCGAGAGGCTGCCGAGTCGGGGCAGAGGGGCTGAAACCCCGGTACGCTGAGGGCTCTTCCACTATGCCCTCGCTGTGACGAGCCGTTGACTCGGACAGGATCACGGGTCGGACCAGAGAGGCCGTTAGCCTGTCTGGCCCGTGCGTTAGCTGCGTTAGCCCTGAGTTTCGAGCAGCCTCACTGGCCGGATCGCGGGTGCTATTCGTCCGTGAGCCGCGAAGGCGGCCCAGGGACCCGCATCGGACAGGGACTCTGCCGCTGCCGTCGACCCCAGGCATACTCGCGGCAAGGCGAGAGGAGGGTTCTGGCGCGGTCGCGCTTGCAGGCATGACCGGCAGGGCTGCTCTGGCTCGACCATGGCGCATGCCGAGACCTCGTAAGACCAGGGGGTGGGGAAGGTTCTGGGCCACGGAGAAACGCCGGCGCAGCAGCGCCAGGGGTGATCTGAGGCTTCAAAGCCCTCCCGACTATGGTCAAGGTATCCCCGTTCGGTCAAACAGCTGGCCGATGCAGGCAAAAAGCAGCGTTTTACCGTGCTACTTCAGTATCTTGTGACACACTAGGATGGCCCCGAAGCGGGCGCATGTCTCCGCGTGGTGAGCCTCCTTGAAGGGCCAGGCACAACGAGATTTGGCCACCGTAACCGGTAAGCCCCCGCTCTCGCAGCCCTGCTGGTTTCCTTCGCCGCGCTCCGTTCCCAGGCTGTTCCAACCGGGTTTATGGGAGGCTAGGCAGGGTAGCGGCGCCATTCAGTGCTACCCTCCCATAAATTGACCGCTCGAACTCTTCCCTAAGTCTCTGACTTAGCTAGTCTATTTTTCAAGTATGGGAGGGTAGGGAGGCTAGGGAGAATAAAACTCGGGTACACATGGAAAACTTTTCGAGGAGGCTGGATTTTTGAAACTCAAGACGCTTCTACGTAAGCATGCTGGGTTTGCCTCCCTAGCCTTCCTAGCCTCCCAGAGGCAGGCTAAGCTCTTGATGTTGTTCAGCCCCGGACCCCGCTGGTTCTGGGAGGCTAGCCGGAAACCGGCGCGCTACCCTCCCTAGCCTCCCACGCTGAGGCCGGGGCACCCGGGGGCGCAGGCACAGCAAGGATGCTCAGGCTGCCACCTTGCCTAATCGAACCAGCTGCAGACGCGGATTCGTGCGGCCATCCAAGCTGTGGCCCGTACCGTCTTCGCGGCACGAAGGTGACACCAGCGCTGGCGCAATAATCCTGCTTTTGTCGACCTACCAAGTGCGAAAAGCGTTCCGCTATCCACAGTTTCGAGAGCTTGGCCTCTCCCAGGCGTTTTTTGCTGCGCGAGGGTTGCGAGGGTTGCGCGAGGGTTTTTTCAAACCCTCGCAGGCCGCTTTGTTGTTTATTCTCCTGCTCTTACCTACCCCCCTGCGAGGGTTGCGAGGGTTTAGAGCCCCCTAGATACATATAGAACTTTTTCGAAAATCTGGCCCCCGGACCCCCAACGTCTCATGCGCGCGCGCGAGGGCTAAACCCTCGCAACCCTCGCAGCTTGCGTGTAACCGATTGCCATGCCGTTGGTTTTTGTCTGCGAGGGTTTGGAAATAACCCTCGCGCAACCCTCGCAACCCTCGCACTCTTGGCAGGTTCGCCCGCGAATTTGGTCGCTCGCGAAGGTTAGCGCGCCTCAGCGCCCCCAGCAAAGGGGGGGCGGGGGGCCGTTAAAGGGGGGAGAGGCGAGCCAAGATCTCTCCGGTCGGTGCTCTAGAGGTTCCATCAAACCAGGTCGCATTCAGCAGCACTCGCTTTTGCGTCGATCGTAACCCGTATCGGAATTGTGCCGGGCGGCGGCGCAAAATCTTTCTATACGGCCCGTCAGCGGCGATGTTTCGTTTTCCGGGCTTCTCCCGCGCCAAAACTATTCACGGGCGCTGGCGGTGCCTCCAGGGCGATTTTAACATCAGGCGAGCCGAGAGGGGTCGCAGGCACATACCGCCAACGGCCGAGTCCGTTCGTCTACCAGCGCTGGCGCGTTCTGCGCGAAGCTTGCATGAGCACACGGCCCCGTTGCCGTCTCACAAGAGCCTATCACCCCGATGAGCCGAGCTTGGCCAAGCGGCGGATCCTGTGCGAGTCTCACGCTGCAACGAGAACCACAGGGAGGCTTGGAGGAGGTGACAATCGCCAAACGTCAGCTCGCCGCTTCGCTGCGCGTGTGCTCGCATGTCGCCGATCGCGAGACCATTGCCGGCTTCCTGGCTGATGAGGCCACGCAGCCCAGCGTCAATCCCTTCCGTCAGACCAGTGCGGGAGCCCAGCTCACCACCTGGACCGGACAGAGCTTCGAGTTTCACGCCAGCCGAACCGAGGCGCTCGGTCTTGGCTGTCTGCTACGCGTGCTCAGTGCATTGCCCGGCGACACGGCGCTGGTGCAGGAGCTCTTCGGCTCCGGCCCCTACAAGGCCTACATCTACCATCATGGCGATGGCTGCCGGATCGCTGGAGCCGTCCTACACGGCCGGACCCGGATGGCGTTGCCCGACATCAAGCGCTTGCCAGCACGACGAAGAGCGCGGCAAACGAGCCTCGTTCAAGCGCTTCAGCTGGATCTCTTCGCATTTGCCGGACGCGGATAAGGCATCCAGGTCAGTCGGTAGTCCTGTCCCACCGGTAGCACTGTGAGAGGCGTTTCTGGAGAGCGTCAGCCTGCCATGGCCCGCATCTCGCTCACCCCGTCGTGAAGCACGTATCCGCGTCCCCAGACGGTCTCGATATAGTTCTTGCCCCCTGAAGCATCCGCGAGCTTCTTGCGCAACTTGCAGATGAACACGTCGATGATCTTGAGTTCGGGCTCGTCCATGCCGCCGTAGAGGTGGTTGAGGAACATCTCCTTGGTCAACGTCGTGCCCTTGCGCAGGGCCAGAAGCTCCAGGATCTGGTACTCCTTGCCCGTGAGCTTCACATAGCTGCCATTGATCGCGACCGTCTTCTGGTCGAGGTTCACGATGAGGTCGCCGGTGGTAATCAGCGACTGGGCGTGGCCCTTCGAACGGCGCACGATCGCCTGGATGCGGGCGACGAGCTCGTCCTTGTGGAAGGGCTTGGTAAGGTAGTCGTCGGCGCCAAAGCCGAGACCCTTCACCTTGTCCTCGATCCCCGCCATGCCCGACAAGATCAGGATGGGCGTCTTGATCTTCGCGGCACGCAAGGACCTCAGCACCTCGTAGCCTGAGATGTCGGGCAGCGTCAGATCGAGCAGGATGATGTCGTAATCGTAGAGCTTGCCGAGATCGATCCCCTCCTCACCCAGGTCGGTGGTGTAGGTGTTGAAGCTCTCGGACCTGAGCATCAATTCGATGCTCTGCGCGACGGAGACATCGTCCTCGATCAGCAGCACGCGCATGGGCCAGGATCCTCCAAAGGTTGAGGCATCCTGAAGGGACATCGGCAATAAACCGTTAAGGTTCACCCGCGGCTAAAAACAACAACGGCCACAGATGCTGGGACATGGTGCGCGTACATCCGGCGTCACCCTATCCCGGCATCGTGGCCGTATCCGACCTGGCCATAGAGCCATGAGCGGTATGATCCTCATATGGGGATCGTGTGGTTAACGATCAATGAGGGCGACGAGCAGCGACTCAGCCGCTGGAGCTTTCTCTCGATGAGAGCGGATAAGACCAGCGCGTTCCAAGAGGAAGAAGTCTCACCGCCCGATGGGTAGTCCGGCCGTTGTGCTGATCTACCAACAGGCTCGCGGGAGACGCCGCTTCCATCGCTCGGCACGCGGCAGCCCCGCACCCTCGATCCGTGCACTGCGGGGATGACGGACAAGCTTCACCGGAGCCACCTGAGAAGACACAGGGCTTTCGGGCACTGGCAGGATCGGCCCAGACGGTATGAGGATCGCCGTCTCAGCTGCGAGTTTTGGCTCAAGCTTGAGCTTTGGTGGCCTGCCCCGGCGACGCGGGCCTTCGGTAGCCTCCTGGAGGGACACGGTGCGACGAACTCGAGGCATGGGGGGCTCCGGCGGTCTGTCAAACTCGGGCTCAGGCGCTGAGGGCTCCCAAGCGATGAGGCTTGGCAGAATACGGCGTGGCTCCGCAGCTTCACCGGTGACCGAGGCTGACACGGCCTTCTCTTCGAAGACCGAGGCCCAGGAGGGGGGCGGGCTGGCGAGATGCTTGCCACTCTCCCGCCCCTGAGGGGACTTGGTCGGGATGAAGCTTCGGCCGGATGTGGTGCTGTGTTTGATCTCAACGGTAAATGACCGCCGTGCCTGTTTGCGCAACGTGCTCTCTCAATAAAATGGGTCTAGGGCTAGGTTGGCCAATCAGGCGGAACGACCCGCCGCATTCTATGATGCCAAGTACGGATCATCTATAGGGACCTATCGTGTCTCTATGCAAGGATGACGTGTGCAGAATGATGCGCACTCTTCCGTAGAGGCTTAGTACGAACGGCCTTCGTCGCTCAAACCTTTGGCCGCTGTGTCTGCATCAGCCCTCATGATCGGGCGCACTGCATTCAAATTTCCTAAAAAGTCAGACACGGTTATAGAAATTGTGCTCGCAAGTCCTTAAAGGAGTGCTGAGCGCTGATCTGTTGCTATCCAAAGAGCCCGAACAAGTCATCCGCCCTCATGGGGTAAGTTGATGAGGCTGCAGGTCCGCGCAAGGCTCATTTTAGGAACTCGCAACACTCATGGACGATCAGACCGCCGCGTCGCAGCCCGACATCCTTGGCCTCACGGCTGATCTCGTTGCTGCTTATGTCACAAATAACTCTATCCCAGCGAGCGAACTGCCGGGCTTGATGGCGAAGGTCCATGCATCTCTGAGTGGCCTGACGAGTGCCGCCTCGGCCGAACCTGGCAAGCCCGAGCCTCTGACGCCGTCACAGATCAAAAAGTCGATCACCCCGGACGCGCTCATCAGCTTTGAGGATGGCAAGTCCTACAAGACGCTGCGGCGCCATCTCACCCTGCGTGGTCTCTCTCCCGAGGCCTACCGTGAGAAGTGGGGGCTACCGGCCGACTACCCAATGACGTCGGCTTCCTACTCGGCGCAACGCTCGGAACTCGCTCGCAGCCTCGGCCTGGGTCAGCAGCGTCGCAAATCGTCCCCGATCACTGCGAACGATGAGCAGACGCAGGATGAGGGGGCTGCCCCGAAGCGTCGCGGTCGCCCGCCCAAGACCGTTGAGGCCGACGAAGCCGCGGATGAGGCACCGGCGGACGTCTGATACGGATGGGGAACTGCCTGCATCAGCTCAGGGTGTGCATGAACTCCACGCCTGACGTCGGTGCGTCAGCCAAGAAGACGATGACGACCGCGTCCTGTACGAGACCGGACGCGGCTCCTCGATCGTGAGGAAGTCGCGGGAGCCTTCGACCTCGCTCGTCAGTCCATGCGCCGGGGCAGGCACCCGCCAACCGTCGTCGCCAGGATGGTTGATCGTGTGGGCCACAACCGTCACACGGCCCACACGCTCGGCATCAGCGTACGAGTTCGATGGCCACTCTGAGCGGACTGGCCAGATCGCTCCAAGCCCGATCCGCGGTCAGAGCCGTCGCCCCGCGCTGTTGCGCCAGGGCGAGGCACGCGCGATCGCCCAGTGAAAGGCCCAAGCTTTTGGTCAGAGGCCGTAGCATTCCCACCGCACGGGCCTGAACGTCATCGAAGGGAACGACCCGGAGGTGGAGGCCGTCGATGGCTTGCGCGATCCGCGCTTCCGATCCGCCGACCTCGGCGAGCTTGGCGTAGACTTCAGACAGGTTCACGGCGCTGATCGAGGCTCGCGGCAGTGCGAGTACGACCCGCTCGGCGCCATCTTCTCCTTGCAGCAGACAAAGCAGTGCCGAGGCATCGAGGACGAAGGCCTCAGTCATGCTCAGCCTCGACCCGACGCTCGGCAATCAGATCGTCGGCCAGGCTGACATCGTCCGGTACGAACTCGCGGACGATCTCCTGAGCCCGGCGCACGGCTGATGACAGCGAGCGCACGTGCAAGCCATCCTCTTCCAACTCGAGCACAACGGTATCACCGGTGTCGATCCCGAGTTTACGTCGGAAGGCGGCTGGAATGATGAGCTTACCCCCATCGATAATTTTGACCGCCTGCGATGCCATGGGAGCCATCCTGGATCATACTGAGACAGCCGATCATACCTACTAGGCTTGTAGGTATCAACCAACAGACCAGTCGGAATGGCGACCGCGTCGTAAGGGCGTGCTCGGTACACCGCTTCAGACAAAAGCGCTGAGCGCATTGAGATCCACCACAGCCTGACTCTACCAGTTCGATCAATCGGACCAAGACGCGGATCACGAAATCATTCACAAGGAAGGTTCACGGATCATAGAAAGAATGACGGCTTGCGATACGACAGCTGTGCCGTTAGGCCTGATCCATCGAGTTTGTCACACAATCGCTCGTTTGCGTGACAGCGACGCCCGAGCGAGATGCGGATGAGCGGTGAGCGTTCGGATGCTTTCAGAACGGCAAGTGAGGATCGCGACCTATGCTGCTCGGCTATATGCGCGTGTCGAAGGCCGATGGCTCGCAGACCACCGACCTGCAACGCGATGCGCTTCTTGCCGCCGGGGTCGAGCCGGACCGGATCTACGAGGATCACGCGTCCGGCAAACGTGACAGCCGTCCTGGGCTGGAGGCGTGCCTCAAGGCGCTGCGCGAAGGTGATACGCTTGCAGCCTGGAAGATCGACCGCATCGGTCGCGACCTGCGCCACCTCGTCAACACCGTTCATGACCTCACCAAGCGCGGTGTCGGTCTCAAGGTCCTGACGGGGCAGGGGGCCAACATCGACACCACCACCGCCAATGGCCGTCTCGTGTTCGGTATATTCGCGGCATTGGCGGAGTTCGAACGCGAACTCATCATCGAGCGGACCAAAGCCGGGCTTGCGTCTGCCCGGGCCAGGGGCCGAAACGGCGGCCGCAAGCCGAAGATGACGGCGGCCAAGCTGAGATTGGCGCAAGCCGCGATGGGAAAGCCTGAGACGAAGGTCGCCGAACTCTGCGCTGAGCTCGGCGTCACTCGGCAGACCCTCTACCGCCACGTCGATCCCAAAGGCGAGTTCAGGCCAGACGCCATGAAGATCCTCGGGATCACACCGAAATAAGAGGTCATTGGAACATCCATCGCATCTGGTGTGGTGATCCAGTTTCCGCCGGTTGGGCTCGGGCAGAGTGAAACGCCGGGGCACAAGTCAAGGAAGCCCTAGCGCCAGAACTTCGAGTCGACGGGAATGAGCGCGGCGGTGGCTGACATCGAGTCCGGAGGTTGATGCGGACCAGGCAGGATACACAAACTACGCCGTGATCCGCTTCCTCAGGGTTCGCTGCCCTACCTTAAGGGATCACCCAGGTAGGGCGTTCACGATGTGGTATCTCTACGGCTTCGTCCTGCTCGCAGGCATCGCCAATGCCGTCCAGGCTGGTCAGAACGGGACCCTGTCGAAGGGGCTCTCACAATCGCTGACAGCGGGCCTCGTGGTGGTCGCAGGGACAGCTTCCTGTATCCTGGTCGTCGGCCTGCTCACAGGGCGCCTGACATGGCCCTCCCTCGATCAGGCTATCCAAGTGCCCTGGTGGGCCTGGTTTGGTGGCGTTATGGGCGGCGGCATCATTCTCGCCCAGTTCTTCATTGCCCGGCAGATCGGTGCTGCTACGTTTCTTGGGCTGTTCGTTACCGCAGGCGTCATCACCTCGATCCTACTAGATCATTTCGGATGGGTTGGGTTTGACCAGCACCGTGCAGGTCTGTGGCGCATTCTTGGCGCTATCCTGATGATCGGTGGCGTCGCGCTCGTTGGCCTCTTCTGAGACGGTTTGCGGATGCCCTGATAGCCGGCGAGCGAATAATGCTTCGCGGCTGAAGCGCTTTCAAAGTGAGGGATCATGCGTCGCGTATATGCCGAAATTTTGTAACAGGAGGCAATACCTTAAAGGGGATCGGCGAGCTATCGCGTTCAAGCCTGGGAAGTCTATGCAAGCCAACTTGGACATTTCAGTGCCACGAATTCCTATCCGGGGAGTAGGGGAGGCGACCGGAAGGCTGTCATGGGCTTCCTAATGCAATCCTAGAGGAGTAAAATTGAGCTTAGCGGTCGCTCCTACCGAGATCACAGCATTTAGAGCCAGCCTAGAGCGTTCGCCACCAGCCAAAACGCAGCCACAAGCTAGGTCATTCGTGCTAATACGTCTTCCTTCCATAGCTTTCGATGGAGCACAGCCATAGTCATGTGCCCAACTATGATCGCTAGGAAGGCAAAGCCTAGCCAATAGTGCGCTAGATCCGCCGGAACCATCATCCACTCAATCTTGTAGTCTCGAGCTTGCATAACCGAGATGCCATAGGGCTTGAAGGGTTTTCCAGATCCATACTGGCGTAGAAGTGCAATACTCGGTTGAAGGATCATCACGGCGTAGATCAATGCATGACCAGCTATCGCTGCAAGCCCATGATTGCCTGGATGCGGCGGACGTCGTCGCAGATTAGCTAGTGCCCATGCACCACGCAGAAGCACAAAAATGAAGAGGGTGAAGCCTAGGGTGAGATGTGATCCACCAACGAAGCGTGTTAGGGCATTGTCGCCCATGCTGACAAAAAGCAGAGCTCCTGCAAACTGCCAGCCAAACAGCGCAGCCATCAGCCAGTGGAAGCTACGGCTGATGCGACCATAGCGCTGAGGAGTATCAAGCCATTTGGCCATTGTCACACCAAATTTTCAAGCCGCTCGTAGGGCCTCGCGATGTCGATCTGATCAGGATTTTATATCGCCATCGAAGGTCTTAAACGAAGAAATTACCATCTCAGCGGTAGCATCATCTACCTGCACCGAAACCTTAACCTTACCGGCCAATGCCGGCTCGCCTTCGGTGCCAGACTTCAGATAGCCGTCCTCGACATCAGCCCTCGCTGCTTCCGTACCGGCTGTGTTCTGATCTGAAGCAGGACCAACCTCGACTGTGCTGCGATCTATGCCATGGTCCTGCACAATGTGCTCTACAGCCATCTCCGCATCTCGACGCGATTTGAACTCAGCTGAAATTGTTTTAGGCATGATGGCTCCAAACTGCTGCAACGCAGGTTCCCAACAGACCGCCTACTCGAAAGTTCAAATGATGCCGCGCCTCACCTATCTTTCATGGCCCGACGTCAGCCTCTTCTGATCCGACGTCGGACTCAAATGGGCGCACACGGCAATGCACAAACGAGACGTTGGGCTCGATCGCAGGGACGCCGCCAAATCGAACCCACTTGCTGAGCAGGCCAAGGCAGCAAAAGGTCTCACCGCCCTATAGGTGTTATTGGCTTAGTTAGAGGCATACAGATAGTGCAACGCACGCCAAGTGGTGCGAAGGTCAAAGTCACATCTGCCTTCAATCGATCGACGAGGGTTTGCTCCAGGAAGTGGAAGCCGGAGCCGCGCTTTTCCGGCTGTCCGATGTGGCTGACTAAGCTCGTTTCCTGCCACACGAACACGAGGTGTGTGCCAGACCCGCTCGGTTCACGCGTCCAGGTAATCTTGACCCGGCCGTGAGGCTTGGTGAGAGCACCATGCTCAGCAGCGTTGCTGGCCAACTCGTAGATCGCCAACCCCAATGTCTCTGCGGCCTGCGACGGTAGGAGGATCACCGGTCCGAAGATCTCAACCTGCTCGCCCTCGTTTGCCAGCTGCGCCAGCACTTCCTGAGCAACCAAGCCTTCTAGATCAACACCGATCCCTGGATCACGTGTAACGGTCCCCAGCACACGCGAAAATGCGTTGAGCCGATCGTCTAATTCTCCGGCATAACCATCGACGCTCCGACTTGTCTCGGCCAGACGCCGAGCCATTCCGCGAACCACCGCGAGTGTGTTGCGAGCTTGATGCTGTAGCTCACCAAGAAGAAGACGCTGGCGCTCCTGCACTGCCCTTAACTCGTGGACGTCCGTCGACGTGCCGAACCACTCGACGGTTCGGCCAGAAGAAGGATCGCGCAGGGGCGTAGCTCGTGTTTGGAACCAGCGATAGGTGCCATCCGATGCACGTCTGAGCCGATGATCAATCTCAAGAGCCCCCTGCGCCAGGGCGCCATGCCAGGCCTCCAGAGATCGTTCACGATCATCGGGATGCACGGTGTCAAGCCAGCCCAAGCCTAGCGACTGCCCCTCGGACTGACCGGTGTAGGCCGTCCATTGCGGGCTCGCGCTGGTCCAATCTCCGTCATCCCCCGAGCGCCAGACCAGCTGGTTGATGGTGTCGGTGACAGACTGCAGGTCATTCCGGCTCCGGCGAAGCTGCTTCTCTATGGTCCTGTGCTGTTCATCGGCTCGATTGAGAAGAGCCATGGCACGCTCGGCAATTAGCTCGGCGTCATAGACTCGCTGGCGTAGGTGGGCGTTCTCGATCTCCAGCTCGGCCTCACGGGTCTGCGGCGGAAGCTGGTTCATTGAGTTGGTTCTTACCTGTGGAAGGGGGCTGGTCCAGCTGGAAGTGCGAGAACCTCATCCATCCTGTAACCGGTGGCAGACAGGCAGGGATAATGACGAAACCGTATCCAACTGCCTTGAGCTCGGGTGCGGCGAGGCGCCGAACCCGTCGGCCGATTTTGTGTAAGAGACCAACGGTGCTAGCCCGCCTGAACGCCTCGACGCCGCCCGCCCGTGTGGAGTTGGGAGAGACGACGATTGATCCCATTTGGTTCCGCGAGACAAACTGTTAGCGGGTTCAACCACCGGAGCTTGGCCGTCCTGAAGAGGATCTACTATGCTTTGGGCCATGCCTCGCCCCTCATGTAAGAATCCCGCAAACTGTCGTGCCGCTAATCGCGGCGGACCCTGTCGCCCTTGCGATGCCGAAGCGATCGCTCAACGCGCCGTCGAGCTACGAAATCGCATGATGGCAAACCGAGCGGAGGGGCGGCCCCTCTACGCGCCACGAGGCTCGGGGACTGAAGCTAAGGGCGCCAACTGACGGCGCTAGGTGGGTCCTTGGGTTTCGCTCGCCAGGTCCCTAGGCAACAGGGACGCACTACGAAGCTTTGGCCTCCTTCGCCACCCTCCTAGCGGCGCACTCGGCCTCGACTCGGAGTTGCCGAGACGACTTCGTGCCCCGGGTCACAGTTCCGCATCGTGGGGTAGTCGAGCCGACCATTGCCGTCTGTGCGATAGATGAAGACCGGCTGGAGCGGTGTCATTGGACCGTCCCCATGCCAGCGGGCGCTTCCCCGAGGATGGTCCGAACTCCATCACCAATCTCCGGCTCCATGTTCTTGGCCATGCGCAACGCGAAGTCGCGTACGTCGCTGACGGAGCTGCCTCCAGACCGCGCCATCGTTTCCACCACGGCACGACAAATGACCCCTTTCGCTACCGCTGTCGTGCTCACGCTGACAAGCTGTTGTGCGAGCTGCATCACGAGACTTTCGAGCTTCGTGATGCATTCGTCTGTTCCCTGGTCCATCACTGGGCTCCTGCACTTGGCGTTACCCCGTCAGGAAACGATGCGGGGGATCGACCGCGCAAGGTGCCCGCGCTCATGCCGTTGATCGAGCCGTTTTCAGACGTGAGGGCTCCGAGGATTGGTGTTCTGGGAAGTTTTAGGTTGAGCCAACTTCTGCATGTTGCCGCTGCAGTAGGCCTCGCAATTGACCCTAGTCGTCACTAAAATCCTCGTTCTCACTTGATACCCGAAGGTGCTCTATGGCTTGTGAGGAGAGCAAACGGCTTCACAGCCACTCGATGTTTCGCGGCCCTCCAGTTTGGCGACTGGGGGGCCGTAGTCGTTTCAGGGGCTATCTCGCGGCGGTGATCTCTCCTGATGCCGGCTCACGACTCACCCGAGGGTGAGCGCGGCCAGACATGCCATGTCGCGTGGCGGACATGGTTAAGTCAACGGTGAGGATCGGTCATAGCGAGCTTGCAGGCTCAGAGGTCGTGGTATCCCATCACCCTGTCCACGAGCCCCGGTGTTCCATCTGATGCAGCTGCCCGGCCCGCCTTTCGTCGTTGATCACGATGTGGATTTCACTACGAGCACGGGGTCAGAGCCTCCCAATGGTTTTTCTGGCCAACCTGCCGCTTCTGGTTTTGGGAGCAGCATCCGCGTCGTAGTTCCTCGCATCAACGAGCCCGTGTCTCGCGCTGGGGCTCCTTTAGAGGTGAGTGCGCGCCTGCTCGAAGTAGCCAGCGGGCATCTGCGCCGCCTCGGCCCCAAAGGTGTTACCGTCAGTAGGGTCGCTGCTGAGGCGTGCATGACCCACGCCAACGTTTACCGGTACTTCACTTCAAAGGACGCGCTCCTCGATGCGGTCGCGGGACGCTGGCTGCGAGACGTCGAAGCGGAACTCGCTCGGATCGCTGATGGACCCGACCCAGCCGACGACAAGATCGAGCACCTACTCTCGGCTCTGGCAAGCATGCAGCGCGAGACCCTGGTGCACGAACCTAACCTGTTCGCTGTCCACCTTGATGCTACGGTGAAGGCGCGGCCACTCGCTCGGCGCCACCGGGTTCGTCTACGCAGCTTCATCGAGCACGTGGTGGAGGAGGGGATCGGCGCCAATGCATTTGTCGCTCGGGATCGGGAGCGGGCCATCGCCTATATCTTCGACGCCAGCTACCGCTTCACCCATCCGTTGCCGATCAAGCACGATGCCGACCTGCCGCGTGACCTCACGGATGCGCGCCTTGGGGCCGTGATCCTGATGATCCAGAGGGTCCTGCGGACCGGCACCTTGTAGGAGAGCCCCATGACGACCGATGACAGTGGTACGCAGGATCGCCGCGAAACGAAGGCTGCCAAGCACCTGGAAAGGGCTCGTGCAGGAGGAGAGGCACGAGCTGACTACGACGCGACCCAGCAGGCCACCGAGGACAAGACCGTGCGCCTCAAGGCTCTGCGGCTCGCAAAGGAGAAGGCAGATAAGGCTTAGTCCGAAGCACTGCACCTTTTTGGCTCAGCGACCTTATCTGAGGAGATCTCAGCGGGCGGACGTTCACGATGTGGTACCTCTACGGCTTCGTCCTGCTCGCAGGCGTCGCCAATGCCGTCCAGGCTGGTCAGAACGGGACCCTGTCGAAGGGGCTCTCACAATCGCTGACAGCGGGACTCGTGGTGGTCGCAGGGACAGCTTCCTGCATCCTGGCCGTCGGCCTGCTCACAGGGCGCCTGACATGGCTTTCCCTCGATCAGGCTATCCAAGTGCCCTGGTGGGCTTGGTTTGGTGGCCTTATGGGCGGCGGCATCATTCTCGCCCAGTTCTTCATTGCCCGGCAGATCGGTGCTGCTACGTTTCTTGGGCTGTTCGTTACCGCGGGCGTCATCACCTCGATCCTACTGGATCATTTCGGATGGGTTGGGTTTGACCAGCACCGTGCAGGTCTGTGGCGCATTCTTGGCGCTATCTTGATGATCGGTGGAGTCGCGCTCGTTGGTCTCTTCTGAGGCGGCTTAGCCGGCCATGGCGCGCATTTCGCTGACCCCGTCGTGGAGCACGTATCCGCGTCCCCACACGGTCTCGATGTAGTTCTTGCCGCCTGAAGCATTAGCGAGTTTCCGGCGCAGCTTGCAGATGAACACGTCGATGATCTTGAGCTCAGGTTCGTCCATGCCGCCGTAGAGGTGGTTGAGGAACATCTCCTTGGTCAGCGTCGTGCCTTTGCGCAGCGAAAGCAGCTCCAGGATCTGGTACTCCTTGCCCGTGAGATGGACGCGGCTCCCGGCAATGAGGGTGGTCTTCTGGTCGAGGTTCACGACGAGGTCGCCGGTGGTGATCAGTGACTGGGCGTGGCCCTTCGAGCGACGCACGATCGCCTGGATGCGGGCGACGAGCTCGTCCTTGTGGAAGGGCTTGGTAAGGTAGTCGTCGGCGCCAAAGCCGAGGCCCTTCACCTTGTCCTCGATCCCCGCCATGCCCGACAGGATCAGGATCGGCGTCTTGATCTTCGCGGCACGCAAGGACCGCAGCACCTCGTAGCCTGAGATGTCGGGCAGCGTCAGATCGAGCAGGATGATGTCGTAATCATAGAGCTTGCCGAGATCGATCCCCTCCTCACCCAGGTCGGTGGTGTAGGTGTTGAAGCTCTCGGACTTGAGCATCAATTCGATGCTCGCGGCGATCGAAACGTCGTCCTCGATCAGCAGCACGCGCATGGAAACGATCCTTCAGAGGTTGAGGCATCCTGAAGGGACATCGGTAACAAACCGTTAAGGTTCGGCGGCCGCCTCTCAGCCGGTAACAACCATCGCCGATGGCAACGTGCTAACTCACGGCCACGCTTGAGACATTCGCGTCGAGCACTTTGGGCGGAGCACCGGAGCGGCTGCGACCGGTCTGTCACATGGTTAACAGAGCGTTGCCGTTCGCATATTGTTCCCGTTGTGGAAAACCTGCGAAGCAGTCAGTTTGGCCCTTGAAGCGGGGCATATCATGCAAATTCAAGCCGGGGAGCGGCTGCGTCTCACGTTGTGGGGCGCAGGGGGCCGCGCTATGGTCAGTCTCAACGCCTATGGGGTCACGCAACCTGCTTTCGAGGGCGTAGACCCGGCAGAGGACGGGTTCACATACGACGTGACGTCCTGGCTGCACGACGGGTGCAACACGCTGACCGTTGTGCTGATTGGAGAGCCCGGTGAGACACCGTTCCGGATGACCGTGACCCAGGATGGCCGTCCAGATTGGACCCTAGACGAAGCAAACTTCCTGCCTTTGGGCACACCCTGGCGGCTCTGGACGATGCCAATCGAACACGATGCGTCGAGCCTCAGCGCTCCGGCGTATGAACAGGAAACAGAGTCACTTCAGATTATCGTAGAAGGCAAACCGCCCAACCCCGTTGGCCTCGGCAGGTCCTTGCGCTTGGACCAGAGCATAGCGCCGCCTTCGTTCATCAGCATGGCGACCCCCGACCACCCTTTAAGCGCGGCGTCCGTTTGACGAACGGCTTGCGCGATTGCCCGCGTTCCATTCACGGCTTCAATCCAAGCGTGAGTGGTCTCGACAGGCTGTGTGCTGTCCTTCAGGCGACGCAAAATCCGCAACTGATAACGCGGCATGGAAGTCTTGCCCCAAAGACACACTGCAGCGTGCATGAAACGCACGTGGTTGCAATGACGTAGGTGGGTCACACAGTGCCAAGTGTTTTGGTCTGACGCAGAACTTTGTCGCGACCTGCGGATTGGCTCGGATGAGTAGCCTCTGGACAGCTATCAGGCAGTCAGGAAGGCACTAAAAACAATAACGGCCACGAGCGTTGGAATGAGGTGCGCGTACATCCGGCGTCACCTCATCCCAGCTTCGTGACCGCATCCGACCTAGGAGCCCGTCCGAGTAATTCTCTCGACGGCGAGGCGGGAGGGTGATTCACTTGGCTCATGGCCAAGGTGTTTCGCGCGTGGGATGTTGATCAGGGTTGGCTTTTGCCGCCCTCGCTGCACGAGTTCGTGCCGCCCGGGCACATGGCACACTTCGTACGCGACACAGTGCGGGAAGCGCTCGACCTCTCGGCCATCCTCGGCACCTATAGTGAGGAGCGCGGCTACCCGCCCTACCATCCGGGTATGATGGTGGCGCTCCTTCTCTACGGCTACAGCCGCGGCCTGTACTCGTCGCGTCAACTCGCCAGGGCCTGCGAGGAGCGGGTCGACGTCATGGCGGTGACGGGCCTGAACCGGCCGGACTTCCGCACCATCGCCGACTTCCGCAAGCGCCACCTCGTGGCCTTGTCCGACCTGTTCGTGCAGGTTCTGCGCCTGTGTCGGGCCGCCGGTCTGGTGCAGTTCGCCCATGTGGCGGTGGACGGCACCAAGGTGAAGGCCAACGCCTCCCGTCATAAGGCGATGAGCTACGGACGCATGAAGACGGCCGAGCCCGCGCTGGCTGCCGAGGTCGACGCGTGGTTGGAGCGGGCGCGTGAGGCCGATGCGGCCGAGGATGAGGCTCAGGGCCCGGACCGGCGCGGGGACGAGACGCCGGACTGGATGGCCGACAAGCAGCGACGCCTGGAGACGATCCGCGCCGCTAAAGCCGCCCTGGAAGTGGAAGCGATCGACCCGCCCGACCCCGAGGACGAGAGCGGGCCGGGTGCATCCTCGGGCATGCGCTGGCAGGGGCGGCCCTTGCGCGGGGAGGACGGCGGTCCGCCCGACCGGGCGCAGCGCAACTTCACCGACCCAGACAGCCGCATCCTGCCGACCCGCGACGGGTTCGTGCAGGGCTACAACGGTCAGATCGCCGTCGATGCCGCGCATCAGATCATTGTGGCCCATCGCCTCGTGACGAACGCCTCCGATGCCCGCGCCCTCGTGCCCCTCATCGACGACGCCCGCGCTCATCTCGGGCGCAAGCCGTACGAGGTCTCGGGGGATTCCGGTTTTGCCAACGAGGCGAACCTGACCGCCCTGAAGCAGCGCCGGATCGCCGCTTATCTTGCTCCCGGTCGGGCCCGCCATAGCCAAGCGGATGCGGCCGGTCGTCGGACGCTGACGAAGACGCCCCTGATGCAGGCGATGGCCGCGCGCCTGAAACGGGCTGGCCGCCGCAGCCGCTATCGCCTCAGGAAGCAGGTCGTCGAGCCGGTGTTCGGGCAGATCAAGCAGGCCCGAGGCTTCCGCCAGTTCTTACTCCGGGGCCTCGATCAGGTCCGGGGCGAATGGGCGATGGTCTGCACCGCCCACAACCTTCTCAAGCTGGCAAAGGCAGGGCGATGAGCTCAAAGCCGACACACACCTCTGACCAGATCTCGACGCTCAAACCATCCCATAAACTCGTTACTCGGACGGGCTCCTAGCTGTGGAGCAGCGATCGGTATGATCCTTATATGGGGATCGTATGGTTAATGAACAATGAGCGCGCGTGACCGCTACGCCCCGACGTCTTCCTCGGAAAGGATCGTCTCTAAATCGCCCGTCAGGGCATCGAGTTGCTCGGCTGTCGCAGTAATCTTGAACTTGGTGCCGTCCTCGGCTTCGATCGCGATTTCGACATGGTCGCTCACCTTGGCGGCCAGTGCCTGCTTCAGCTTGTAGGTCGTGACTTTGTCGTTCGTTGCCATGAAGGCCTCCTTGTTGGTGGCCGACAACGCATAGGGCTCCGGAAAAAGCCCGTCGTTCTGGAAAAGCTAGCTGCCCCGCCGCCCGATCTGATCACGGGCTGGCGAGGAGGGGCGTCCATCTTACGTCTGAGCCGGTACACAGCTTGGCTCGCCGGCAAGATGCCCGGATTGGTTAGCTGGCTCTCAAGGACACAAGTGGACGGCCGGAGCTCAAGCCAAGCCTCGCTGAAACTCAGTGCACATTTGAAGTAAGGATAAGATGCCCGGAGGCTATGAGCGACCGTCTTGGTTGCAGCGGCAGATTAGTTCAACGGCACCAAGCCGCTGCGCCACACCACCTCATGGCTCTCTGATCGATTGAGCCGGTCGTAGTAGGATCGCTCTGGTCTGAGTTCGTAACGATCCGTTGCCCGGTCTTGTTAGCGTGTACCAACAAAGAACCGGTCACACCTCCAATGCCTAGGACGGAGAGCCATAGGAACAGGCGGCCAGTTTTCTTCATACGCTTGGACATGCCCGCAAAGGTGCGATGTCCACGGTTAGCAGAACCTTAAAGCGCTGATTGCGGGGCTGCTCACGCGTGCTGGTCTCTGGCTTTCCGCGATCCCGCGAGGCTGATCGCACCCTTGGATGGACGACGATCCTCTCCGTAGGTTGGCTGCATATACCCGTCACGTGACTGCGCGTAGATGACTTCGCCCAGAGTGCCGGCAGTCTGCATCAACAGGGCCGCTTCGCAGGTCGCCGCCACGCGAACTCCGAGTTCACGGGTGTGCGTTCTGCCATAGAGGAAGACGGCTAACTGAGCGCGGGTGCGCTGAGGAATATCGGCCACGAGGTGGGGAAGTGTTTCGGCATCGGCGCGATAGAGCCGGCCGAGCGCTTCAGTAGGAACTGGGCAGCCATCCTCGAAGTCGCGGAGGGTTATCAAATGAGCCTGGTTCACGGTCAATCCTGCCTACTGATGCCGGCAGAGTGGTCAGGCTATGGTTAACGAAAAGTAAGCGGAACCATTCTCTTTACATTGCATGCTAGGCAGAGGTACGACTTAGTATTGAGACGGCGCAGACCGGTTAATGGTCGATCAAACACACTTCTGAGCGAGGAATCTGCAGTTAGGCGGCCGCTCGCAGATCAGTTGCTTCCACCTCAAACGAGCGCACACAATTACGTCCCCGTGATTTGGCATCGTAAAGGGCTCGATCCGCTCGCTCTATCGTACGGTCAATATCTTCATCGGTGTGCTCAGCCTCAGCTATGCCAACGCTGATGGTTGCAAGAAGGCGGCTGCTGTCCGGCTCAAAAACAGTAGTCGCCACCGTTCTGCGTATTCTCTCTGCGATAACGGCCGCACCAACTGCATCCGTTTCACGGAGCAGCACAACAAATTCCTCACCCCCGAAACGGGCCACCTTGTCCGTGGTCCGGATGGCATCACTGATGATGCCGCCGATCTGACGTATCACCACGTCGCCGGCCGCATGCCCGTAGAGATCATTGACGCGCTTGAAATGATCGATGTCGATCATCAATACGGAAATCGAGCGCCGATACCTCTTGAAGTAGCTCATGGCATCCTTCGCAAGGGGCAGGAAGGCGCGTCGGTTGAGGAGGCCCGTGAGCCCATCTGTATCCGCAAGAAGCTGCATCGCATGCAGGTCGGCGCCTAGCCGCCTGACACGGTCTTGCGCAGCGTGAACAGCTTTCGACGCTTCGGCGCCCACGTCGCGGGCTTCGGCCTCGGCCGTACCGATGCGCCTCAGCAGAGATCGCACGGCTGCGGAAAGCTGCAGCACCTCGGGAGACCCATGAACCCGCTTTGTCATCGTTGAATTCGGCTCGCGCCCAATCCGATCGACAGCGGCCGTGAGCTGCGCCAGCGGTCGACTTAGGCGGGTCGCAACCAGGAAGATGCCCACAACGCCAAGAGTGCCCGCGCCTAGACCTAGAAGCAGGATGAGGCTGGTCAGGCGATTGGCCGTCGCAAGCGCGGTATTGACCGGCTGAAGGGCAACCACGATCCATCCGAGCCCTGGGTAGTCGCCACGGCCGTGAGTAGGAGAAGCGGTCGCTAGCCTGTCTCCGTCCGCGCTGCGAGCAATGAAATGCCCTGCAGCGAGATCTTCAGGCGCGAACGGGGAAGATCCGAGACTTGGTCCGAGTAGAACGCGACCAGCGCGATCAAGAACGATAATCTCCTCCTTCAGCTCGGGACTTCGCGAAGAGAGAACCTCCCGTCGTACAACATCGGCCCAGCTCCAACTGAGATGGCTTCCAAGCACACCAATGACCTGCCCCGAGGCGTCGGTTACAGGAGCCGCGACATCAACAAACCGGAAGGGCGTCCCGTCGACGCTGGGCTTAAGAAGGGATTGCAGCAGTTTCGCCAGGTGCACGTCCTCAATAGCGACGCCCTTCATGCCGCTGTTGAACCAGGGTCGCTGAGCAACGCTCACGCCTTCGAGAATGCCCCCTGTTGCGGCTCGCACCTGGCCGCTCGTATCGGCGAACCCAATCCAGGCATAATCTGGAAGGGACTTCTGCATCGTCTCCATGACCTGGCGGAGGCTGCCTGTATTCTCCAGCCAGTGGGGCTGCAAAGGCTGAAGCGCGGCGACGTTACGGATCTCGCGCAGGCGTTCGGCCATATCTTGATCCAGGCGATCAGCAACGGATCGAGCAACTTGGAGAAGGGCGTTACGAGCCATGTCGGTTGCCTGACCGCTCGCCAACAAGGCAGATCCAGCTGTGGTAGCCCCGACGATGAAAAGGCCGATGGCTCCAGCAAACAGGGTAATCTGGCGCTGTAGAGAAATCCTGTCTGCCAACTGCCCGAGCATCGTTGTCTGTCCTCACTCGAACACGACGATGCACCCCGCGGCTTGCAGCCATGTAAAAACACCGAGTCAATTTTTCGTATCTATGCGCCCTCTAGTCAGATCGTTTCCTCCTCTATGATCCCGGCACGTAACCGGCGCCCTACATCTGTAGCAGCTTAAGAGCCTGCCTCCAGTGCATCGGTACGCTTACGGTACTCGGGCCGGGAGCGCACGATGAGGAAGGGGATCGCGCCTCTATAGATCGCCCAAGCCCAAGGAAAGGGCTCTTCGCCAACCGCTTCGGCTCTAACCCGGAGAGGGCTTGTTGGGTCAAATCGCTGCTGTTTCATGGGGGATGAAGAGCATGTCTTAGGCAGCCGTCAGGCGTTTGGTGTTGGCTGCCACATGCTCGCGGTAGCGGTTGATGACGGTCTCATGGGAGCCGCCCATCATCAGGGTCCCAGTCGCTTCCATAGCGGCGTTGATTTTTTCCGACACCATCGATTGCATCTCGGCCTGAGCCTCAACGCCACCCCATGCGATCCTGACGAGCCGCAGTTCGATTACCTTCTGAGCCTCGAAGGCGAGCATCATGATCGAGAGGAAGGGGTTGAACATGCCGGACTCCGACCGCCAAGCGCGGCAGATGGAAACGCGGCGCGTCGAGAGAGAGATGCATGCATTATACGAAGCCCCGCCGCCCGATCTGATCACGGGCTGGCGGGGTATGTCGTGTCCACACGACGCTGAGCTGATACGCAACTTGGCTCGCCGGCAGGATAGCCGAGGCTGGTTAGCCGGTCCTCAAGCGTGCCATCGCGGTGCGGCACCAAATCGGGAATGCGTCACCCAGAGGTGAGATCTGACGCGCAGTACCCACCCGCTAGGTCCGTTCCGGTGGATTTCTGCCCATCTGGTTTTGGCCAGAACGTCTGTGAGAGGAGCTAGAACAGGGCGACGATGCCGACCCCGATGACCATGAGTGCCGCGCCGAGGATGCGCCATAAGCTGGCCGGATGGACTTCGAAGCCGACCCAGCCATAGTTATCGAGCATCAGCGAAGCCAAGACCCCCACGGTGACGATGATCCCGAGGAAAGATGCGGCTCCAATGGCCGGCGAGGCATAAAGCTGAGCGAGGATCAGGAGGACGCTCAAGCATCCGCCCAGCCACCCCCACCACGGGACCTGCGCAAGCTGCTGTCCGGAGGGAATTTCAAGCTTGCCAACCGCCAGACCGCCGACGAGCATCGTTCCCGTGCTGACGAACAAAATGATGAGGGCGGCCGTAATCGGCATGCTCAGCGACTTCGAAAGCGTCGCGTTTTGTCCGGGCTGGATCGCGTTCGCGAGACCAGCGAGGATTGTCAGACCATAGAGATACCACATGAACCGAGATCGTTCGGGCAAGCGGCCAAGTTTCGTCGTGTGCACCGTGTGCGGCAATATGTTCGGACTTACCGAAGTCAGGGCGATGAGTCAGTTGCTCGCACTGGCAGCCCTTGCCTCGACCGTAGGGATCGGGTCTCGCCCCGGCCTATGATCAAGTCCGAACTGATCCTCCGCATCGCAGCGCAGAACCCGCACCTCTACGAGCGAGACGTCGAGCTGGTGGTGAACGCCATTCTGAACCGGATCTCGGACGCCCTCATGGCCGGCGATCGGCTGGAGCTTCGTGGCTTCGGAGCCTTTGCTGTGAGGTCTCATGGGGTTCGCACGATCCGAGATCCCAGGACCGGAGAAGCGGTTCTGGTGGCCGACAAGCTGGTGATAGCCTTCAAGACAGGGAAGACGATGCATGCCCGCCGGAACGCCTGTCAGTGAAGCTGGCAGCAGAGAACAGAGCCTAGTTCATCTCGCCGCGTAGCTAGTCATCCGATCGTTTCGCGAGGGACCTTCCAATTTCCAGCAACAGCATGTTGCTCAGTTGGTGTAGGCGGGGATGCCAATCCGCCGCCACAACACGGCTTCAGGCAACCTTCTTTCGGCCCTTGGCCTTCGGCTGGATCTCATAGTCCTCGGTGCGATCGGCAACCCGACCGAGGCCGAAGGACTTGGCCAGGGCGGAGCGCTGCGCTGCATAGGATGGAGCGACCATCGGGTAATCGGCCGGCAGGCCGTAGCGCTGACGGTAGCTATGTGGGTCAAGGCCATGCACCCCGAGGTGACGCTTCAGGGTCTTGTATGTCTTCCCATCCAGGAAGCTGACGATGCCGTCCGGCATCACCGACTTGCGGATCTGAGCGGCGCTCGGCTTCTCAGTTTCGGTCTCGGGTTCAACCATGGGAAGCCCGGAGGCAAGCGCTTGAAGCGCGGCGTGAACATCCCGGATCAGGTCCGGCAGGCCAGCAGGCCAGACAGGATTGTTCGAGACATACGCGGAGACGATATCGCCTGCGAGTTCAACGAAATCGAGGGTTTGAGCTTCTGTGTTCTCTGACATGCTGCTGTACTGCTGTTGTGCCACCACAAGGTCTCATCGTACATCTCGGAATGGTTATCAAGTCATGTTACATCAAGCAGCTTCCGAATGAGCGGGGTTGGGCGTTTCCAACCGCAACATCCCGACATAGCTGCCACCACTCGCTAGCAGTGATCGGATGTTGGAGCGCGACTCTCATTCTGACTTGAGGATTTGCCGTAACCAATTTCGCAAATTTCAACATAAATCATTGAATATATATCCAATTTCAACCGGAGGTTTTATCTTGCACGAACTGAAGTTTGCCGATTGAACGAAGGACGAAAATCCTGAATACTGAATTTGACTCTCACGAAATTGTGTTCTCTGTTGAGGCGTCGATCCGATGCGTCATAGGGGTGTGCACGGCTGCACAAAGTGCCAATGCCCAACTCACTGCAATCGCAGAACCCTGCGATCCGCAAACTCGAAGGCTTCACCCGCCTATCGGATATCGAGCGAACATTTCTGCAAGAGGTCAGCGGATCAGCCAAGCCGATCGAGATACGAACCACCCTCGTTGCCGAAGGTGATGACCCCTCCGGTGCTTTCGTGCTCTTGGATGGGCTGGCCTGTCACTTCAAACAGCGCAAGAGCGGGCGGCGTCAAATCCTCGCGCTGCTCATCCCTGGCGATATCTGCGATTTGGAGCGTTTCCGCCAGAATAAGATGCGCCATTCCATCGAGACGCTTTCCCCCTGCCGGATCGCGTGGATTACACCTGAGACGATCGGCAGACTGCAACAGCACCCAAACCTCGTACGCGCCCTGCACACAAGCACCCTGGCGAATGAGGCGACCCTTCAAGAGTGGCTAATAAACGTTGGAGCGCGTACCGCCGTTGAACGATTGGCGCATCTCCTTTGCGAATTGTATGTCCGCTACCGCATTGCCGGTCGGACACAAGGGCGGAGCTATGAACTGCCCTTGAGGCAGACGGATCTTGCCGAAATCACTGGTCTATCATGCGTGCACGTAAATCGTTCGCTTCAGGAACTCAGACACAAGCGGCTGATCGAACTCAGAAATCGCCGGTTGGTCATCTCAGACTGGTTTGGGCTGCAAGCCTTGGCCGAGTTCGAGGCGAGCTACCTACTTGTGGAGGAGGACGCAAACCTCATCGCGATAGACGAACCATTGACGGAGATCCGAACCGAGTACTCGGCGCCAAACCATCGTCTCGCCATCGAAGGTGTCAGCCTCGGGACGGTGAAGATCCGGCGATCCGAGCGGCTTTGATAGCCCTGGACCTGGGACAGCGAACGCTACGCTGTGCAACGCCCGTAAAAGGCGACGTCGCCCGCCCCGACAACGCCAAACGTAGCGGCGGCCAAAGGAGTTACGACACCGGCCGTGAATAGGCTGCCTGCGATGGTGTTGAAATAGGCGACTATCAGCTTCGTCCACTCGTTCCGGACAGCGCTCACTCGACCGGCGCCTTCTTCTCGCGAAACCGGATGACGGCCCCTCCCCCGTTCTCTGCGACGAAACCAGGATCGAGCCTGTCAAAGGCGCCCTTTCATGATTAGGAGAAACTCGGTTCGACCAGCTTGGCGAGCCTGCGCGGCCGATCAGGCAGTCTCCTCATTGTCCCCTTCCTGCTTTATCTGCACCCACTCCACTTCGGACAGAACTGTGGTGTCGATAGTAATATCTATGCAGTAGATTTGAGCGTTGCTGGCATACTGCTTCTACAAAATAAAAAATACTAATTATATTATCTCTCTCAGACTTAAGCAGACGCATTAGAGAGACCTTCAGAATTAACGGAATACTCAAGTCTAGAGGCGTGGCCCCGCTCTTCGTAATCAGGAGGAAACAAGAGCGAGGCCACCACTGGCCTTCCGCGAGGAGAGTGACCAGCCAACTCAGACTGCCCTCAGCGGAGACCCAGCGAATTCACCCACGTTACGGCTCACATAAAAACGGCCTCAAGGCAGAAGCGGGCAGACCGCGCAAAGGGGCTTAGGAGACAGACTTATGCAGCCAACCCTGGATCGTGCTCAGCGACCCTGCTGCGGCATGAGTTTCTGCGCCTGTTGGAGCGCCTCACGGCAGGACTGATCGCCCTTGGCATTGAGGTCCGTTGCACGCTGCAGAGCCATCTTCGCCTGGGAAACCTTGTCCTCAGCGGATAAGTCAGCGGACGCCTTCGCATCGCCACCCTTCGCTGCGGCTGCAGCCGCAGTGGGCCTATTCTCCGATTGGCGCCTCACGTCTTCCGGAGAGGTCGCGATGCGCCCGCTTGCCACTGCATCTGCCTGCCCCGTTCCGGTAGCCGCAGCTGTAGGCCCCGAGACGCCGCCGACCGTGCCCGGCGTACCGCCGCTTTCTCGGGAGGCTCCACCTTGTTGAGCGCGGTCTGTCTCGGGAGTGCCAACTGGTTTGACGTTGCTACCTGTGTTTCCAGCTGACTTCTGGTCTGAAGCCTCGTTCGGCCCCTTGCGCTGACCATAATCGGGTTCGGAGACGGGCGCCCCCATGCCAACCTGAGTGCTGAGTTCCCGCCTCAGCTTGGCGATGTCATCCGTGCAGGGCCCACCTTCCTGAGCGAAGGCGGCAGCCGGAATGAGGCTGAGGGTGGAAAGGGCTGCAGCCCCGCAGAGCATGCTGAGACGTGACATGGGAACTTCCTCCAGAATTGTTTTTAGCTCCTGCTCAACCTGGACTGCAGCAACATAGTTCACCGCTGCCGTATCAACCTGCTGAACGACGATGCAGGGAGGTTCCTTGCAGTGAGAGCGCGGCCGCTTTCGCGACAGCGCCGCCAACTACTTGGTGGCCACCTGTTGCAGGTTCTCAGCTAACTGGCTGGCGAACTCATCGCCCTTGTAGATCTCAGAAACAGCCTGCTTAAGCTTCTGTTCGTCCTCGGACTTGCCCAGCGCCTTGGCGTAGGCTGCCGCCGTGCCGAACCCGGCAAGTCCATAATGTGACATGCGCTGGTACTGAGCGATGATCACCACGTCGCGCAGCTTACCATCTTGCGGAGCTTCCTCAGAGGTGTGCTTGCGAGCTTCACTGACGAGACCTTCCATACCCTTGCAGTGCTCAGGCTCGACCTCTCCGCCAGCCTGTTCGATCAGGCTCTTGAGGAAACCGGTGTGCTTGTTGATGCCCTCGACGGAGCGTTCCAGCATCTGCTTGAGCTTCGCATCGCTCGCCTTCTGGCTCATCTGCTGGACGATGCGGGCCATCTGATCGTTGGCCGACCAATTATCTTTTAACTCATCGAGATAGACGTCTTGCAGGCTGCTGGGTACTGACATGGAGATCCTCCTTAGGGTCCTCCCGCCAACCTCGATTACAGGCTTATGGTTCTACCCCCCAGGAGCCCAGCGATGAGCCGTGAACGCCTGTATCCCCCTGACTGGCTTGATACCGACACGGCCTCGTACATGGTCACCATGTCCGTGGACACGTTCAATCGCCGTGTGGACGAGGGAATGTTTCCGCAGCCCATGGTGATCGGCGGCAAGCGCCTCTGGCATCGGCACAGGCTGAGCATGATCGAGATCGGGCGAATTGACGCCAAGTGACAGCTCGCAAGCTGAAGCTAGACGGCAGGCTCGAAGCGCTCGATGAATAGCATCCGGTCCCAGTGATCGATGGCGTACCCATCCACCAGGACTCTGGCTTTCACGAATTACCTGGTAGCTAACAGATACCAAGTAGCTAATTTTTCGAAGTCTCGCGTTCCAACAATGCTGTCGCTTTTTCGAAAGCCTCGCCGAGCCCCCATCCCTGCGCGTCCGCGATCCGGGTAAACGCCTCGATCGTCTCCGGAGTAGTCTTCAAATTAAATTGCGCGTTCCGTCCAGTCCGTCGACGGCGCTGCTTCGGCGCCGAGGTAGGGGCTGCGGGCTCACGGCTGCGGAAGCCTGCAGCCTCAGCGGCCTTCTTCGCCTCGTCAGGCTTGACTCGTTCAGTAACTGGCATTGCCCAGGCAGCGGGATCGAGGTTGTCCAACTCATCACCGAAGCCCAGCGACTGGCGGCTCTTGCCGGTCGTCATGCCACAGCCCTTGCGGTGGCCGCTGCCTTAAGCTTGGAGACCACCTCCCCGGCGAACTCCCGAGCATTCTGAACAGCCTTGTCCAAGTTGCTTGTCTGCGACGGGTTCAGGGTCATAAGGGTGCCGCCATAGTCGAAGAGATCTCGGTAGGCCGCGCGCTCGACGATAGCCGTTGCAAAAATCTCAATCCCGCCGGCCTGAAGCTGCTCCGAGACATTGCGGAGGGCACGGGATGTGATGGCTGCGCTGGTACGAGTCAGCACGACGGCATGAGCGATCTTTCGGCGAGACATCTTTTCCTGGTTGCGAATGAGGCGGATGGTTTTTGCGCCCCCCTTCGCATCCATGCTGGACCCCTGGATAGGGATCACCACTAAGTCAGCCATGCCAATGGCGTTCGAGACCATCAAGCTCGCCGTTCCTT